>CAIKBN010000089.1 GCA_903825675.1 uncultured archaeon | reverse complement strand
GTGGGGTTTAATTGAAAGTTCTGAAATAAAGGAGATTAAGAATACGCTGAAACTATCAGAACATAAGTTCAGAGATTTGGTTGAAAATGTCGCTGACTGGGTATGGGAAATTGATAAAAATGGGGTATATGTCTATTCCAGTTCTAGGGTTAAGGGTTTAATAGGATATGACGCCAGTGAAGTTTTGGGCAAAACACCGTTTGATTTTATGCCCAAAGAAGAAGTGAAAAAAATATCTAATATTTTCAAAAAGGCGGTTGCTGAACTTAAACCCCTAATTAATATTGAGAATATAAATCTCCATAAGGATGGACATTTGGTTGTTTTGGAAACATGCGGGGTTCCTATTTTTGATGATGAAGGCCAACTTAAAGGGTATAGTGGTATAGACAGGGACATCACCGAACGCAAGCGGGCGGAGGAGGCGCTGAAAAAGAGCGAGGAAAAATACCGAAACATAGTTGAGCTGTCACCTGATGGTATAGTAACAGCTGACATGAACGGCTTTGTTATATCAATCAACGCTTCTTTTATGAAAATGATAGGCTTTTCCAAGAATGAAATTATCGGAAAGCATTTCACAGAACTCCCGACCCTGCAAAAGATCGAAATATCTAAATTAATGAAAATATTCAGTTCTGTTTTAAGGGGAAATATACCTGAGCCTTTTGAATTTACGTGGGTAGATAAGAAGGGTTCTCCTCATATCGCTGAAGGGTATACGACTATAATTAAGATCAATAACAAGGCACAAGAAATTCAGGCAGTTATAAGAGATATCACCGAGCGCAAGCGGGCGGAGGAGAATATGAAGAACCTTGCCAAATTCCCGGAGGAAAATTCAAATCCAATATATAGGGTTTCAAAAGACGGTGTATTGTTATACGCCAATCCTGCCAGCAGAAGACTAATCTTGGAAGATCAAACAAAAATAGGAGATAAGATACCTAAAAAATGGATTGAAATGAATAAGAACGTCTATGATTCCGGGAAGAGACAACAATCAGAAATAGAATTTAGCGGAAGGGTATTTTTATTCGAGCTGATTCCTATAATTGAAAACGGATATGTAGATTCATATGCAATTGATATCACCGATCGCAAGAAGACGGAGGAGCAGCTGCGGGAGAATGAAGACAGGCTAAGAATCATCTTGGGGGCAGTGCAAACTGGGCTTGTGATAATAGATGTCGAAACCCATCGGATTGTTGAAGCAAACTCAACTGCTGCCAAGTTGATTGGTGCACCGAAAGAACAGATTATCGGCTCAGTATGTCACAACTATATCTGTCCCGCAGAAAAGGGGCGATGCCCAATAACCGATCTTGGACAGACCGTCGATAACTCGGAGCGCATATTGCTTACGGCCGGAGGGAGGAAATGTTCGGTCATGAAGACTGCGGTGCCCGTGGTCCTTGGGGGCCGAAAACACCTTCTCGAGAGCTTCATAGATATCACCGAACTCAAGAAGACGGAGGATATGCTACGCATCAACGAGAGTAAATACAGACAGCTGTTTGATGAGAATAATGATACTATATTTATAGCAGATCCGAAGACCAGGATGCTTGTTGACTGCAATAAAAAAGCAGAGCAACTGAGCGGATATTCCAGGCAGGAGATCCTCTCCATGCGCGCAGACCAGCTCCATCCCGAAGACAAGGTAGAGGAAACGATGCAGGGGTTCAAGGACCAGGCTAGCGGCTTGATAGAGAATATCGAAACTGAGGTATTGACGAAGAATGGGAGAAGAGTACCTGTCTTAATAAATTCGAGCGCTATAGATATCGCAGGAAAGCCTTGTTTATTGGGCGTCTTCAGGGATATCACCGAGCGCAAGAAAGCCGAGCAGACGCTACAGGAGAGCGATGCAAGATTAAGGAATATCTTTGAGGGGGTGAATGATGCTCTGATATATCTTGACGGCTCTGGTACCATCATTGATATTAATAAAAAGGCTGTACAGCTATTTGGCGGGACACCAAAAGAACTTGTGGGAAGAGATTTCACTGAGATAGGTATATTTTCTCCTGAAGAACTGCCAGTGCTTATGGATAATTTTACAAAAATCCTTGCTGGAGAAATGCCATTTGTAACTATGCATCTCAAGAACAAAGCAGGTAACACTGTGTGGTTAGAAGCCTCATCCAGTATTTTGAGTTCTGGGAATAAGGTCTTGGGTGTGATGGTTGTTGCAAGGGATATTACTGAGCGCAAGCAGGCTGAAGATGAAATCAAAGGGTCAAGGGACGCTCTTGAAAAGGCTTATGACGAATTAAAAACACTTGATACGATGAAGGCTGGTTTCATGAACGTAGCAGCGCATGAATTAAAGACGCCTCTAATTCCTGTAATAGGCTATCTTGATATGTTGATGAAGAATGAGATTGGTATAATTGATGAGAAGCAGACAGAAATCTTAAAGATTATTATGAAGAATATCAAAAGGCTGCAGAGGCTGATTCAGGATGTACTGGATATAACAAAGCTGGAATCAGGGGTAATGAAATTCGATATGAATAATATACAGCTGACAACTGTCATTAAAGATGCTGTAAAAAATGTGGAACCTATAACTAAGGAAAGGTCGTTGGTTCTTACAACAAAAATTCCGACTAGGTTACCATTGATTTATGGTGATTCATATAGGCTGGCACAGGTCATGGGTGATTTATTGGACAATGCAATCAAATTCACTGAAAAGGGTTATGTGACTGTAGAGGCAAAAAGGATTGGTAATGAAATAATGATAAGCGTTAAAGACACTGGTATAGGCTTTGATAAAGCATTTATGCCAAACCTTTTCAAAAAATTCATGCAGGCAGACACAACTGCAAGGCGCAGGTACGGCGGAACTGGTTTGGGTCTGGCTATATGCAAGGAGATTGTTGAAAAGCATGGTGGAAGGATATGGGCTGAAAGCACGCCAGGAAAAGGCAGTGTTTTCAATTTTACTCTTCCTGTAAAACTAGGCAGGGGGGGGGGTGAATAAAATGGTGGTGATATTGCACGTGGACAACGAACCAGACACTGTTGAACTTGTCAGGGTGCTAATGACAAGGGAAGGGTTTGAGTTCATTGCTGCATACAGCGGTAAGGAATGTCTGGAGAAACTAAAAAACAATAAGGTTGATTTGGTTTTGCTGGACATTATGATGCCGGACATGAGTGGCTGGGATGTATATCGGCAGATAAACAAAATGGCAAACATGCCCAAGGTCGCATTCCTGAGCGTGATAGATGTTTCAGAGGAAAGGAGACATGTCCTGCTAGAGAGCGGGATAGCAGATTATATAACAAAGCCTTTTGATAACGAAGATTTGGTAAAAAAGGTCAAGAAGATTGTCGGTGTTAAGTAATTAAAGTGAAGGGTTCATTGGAATAGGCATTTTTCCGGGGTTTGTTATAAAAGCAATAATC
>CAIKBN010000088.1 GCA_903825675.1 uncultured archaeon | reverse complement strand
TTGTTTCTGACACAGGACAAGAAAAACACGGAATTAATGATGTGGCAAGCTTTGTAAATCCAAGTAATGGTGATTTTCACCTGCTGGTAGGTAGTCTAGGTATAAATAATGGAACTGTAATTCAAGGTTTCAATGACGCCAATTCACCTTGGCCATATCGTGGCAATGCGCCTGACATGGGAGCATTTGAATATGATTCAGGTGCGCCGCCGCCTACGACAAGTACAACATCAACAAGCACAACTAGCACTACGACAACTACGAGATCAACAACTACCACGACAACAAGTACAACCACTACAACAATTGTTAACTGCCCTGCTGGAACCACATATGGGGCATGCTCGTGTAATGCAAATGGAACTAAAGCATGTACCTTGTCAGATAATCCCAATCATGCTATAAAATGTGATTATTATACCAGCAGCATCTGCTGTTATACTTATATCCAGGATTGCGGATCAGCAGGATGCTCAAATGGGGTGTGCATAGGCGGTACCACAACTACAACAATACCACTGTGCAATATAGTGTCAGCATCAATAACAACTAACTGTGCAGGCGGTTCTTCATCAAACTGCGAAGCAGGTGAGACCATATTGATGTCAGGCAGTTATACAGGTGACTGCTCTGCAACAACATACTTCCAGACAGATGCCAAATCTACTGATGGGATATGCGATATAGAATATACAGGCGGCAATATGTCTGGAATAACAAAAGCCAGCCCTACCTTAAGCGGAGGTACTATTACAGGTACATGGACAATACCCGCAATTGCAGGCAGTTGCTACGGTAAAACTGTTTATGCATGGGCAGCTGGTTTGTGGAACGGTGCACCTGGAACAGGTTCTCTACTGAGTAATAAACAGGATGTAGTAATAACAGACAATACCCCTGTTGCTGGCTCTTTCACATTTGCAATAACTACTACAAGCACGACTACAACAACGACGAGTACAAGCACCACGACAACTACAATTCCTTCTAGTGGAAGTCCTACAGCAGCAGGAGCTCTTTCTCTCATACCGACCTTCAAGAGCATTAGCGTGTATGCCAGCTTTTCTGGCGATAGCAATGCTAACAATAATGCGACAATGGAATACAGAAAGGCAGGTAGTCAAACGTGGGAAACAGGCATGCAACTGGTGGTAAGCAGAGATCAGTATCTATATGACTATCCTGAATACAGGGATGAACTTCATATTGGCCCAATACATAGTCATGCTAACCCCTGGTACATGATGTGGAGAGGTAGCATAGTTGGATTAACTCCAAATACACAATATGAAGTTAGAGTTACATTTATGGATCCTAATGGAATTACTGGTACTAATCCTAATCCGATCACAGCAACGATCTATACTCGGAATGAGAATATACCTATAGGGACAACTGCCCGCTATGTCTCCAAGACAGGTAATAACAATAATGATGGCACAGCTCCAGACGATGCCCATGCTTGGCAAACCATAAAGTGGGGCTTGGAACATATATTAGCAGGTTATACACTCTATGTTAAGGCAGGAACATATAATGAATACAATCTTGTAATTCCCAGTGGTATATCATGGAATAACCTAACATCCATCTCCAATTATGGAAACGATAAAGTTATCGTAGATGCAGGAGTAAATAATGACCCATTTACGGAAACTGGAAACTACTGGAGGATAAAAGGGCTGACCATCCAGAACTGCAACTCCCGCTGTGTGAGCGTGGTGGGATGCAACCACTATCTGATTGAAAACTCCACTATAGGCAACAGCCGCGGCAATGTGGGCTATGAGGGCTTGATATATAACGAGAATGCCTTTGATGGAATTATACGCTACATAACGTTCTTCAATACGATTGGAGTAACTAACGATGATAATACACCAGACAGCTTAACACAGATTGCAGCTCTAACATTCCAAGATTCACGAGGACAATACATTGTACATGATATCACTTATGCCAGTACAAACCATCTCCGCTACTTTGCCGACTTCATTGGGAATCATGGGATGCAGTTTTGGAACAGTGGCCCCTTCTGCGACAGTGATTTCTACAACATAGATATGGAAGCTTATTATTCAGGAGATGGGGGAAGGTCAACTGTCGGGGATAATGCTTTTGAACTGAGGACAGCCGCCTGCAACGTCCGAGTGTTTGATAATAAGTTCAAAAATTCATATGACTGTACGTTCAGTTTAGGGCCTATTACTGTAGGCCCTGTCTACATATTCCATAACGTAGCATGGAGACAGTCAGGCTGGGGTGGTGCTGGTGATGTTGTATTCAAGCAGGGAAGCAATAACTTGGGTATTCAGGGTGACCTCTCTCATGGCTATGTTTTTGTCTATCACAACAGCTTCTATGGATTAGGCGCAGGCTATGGGCCTTGGTATCGTGGAGACATATGGAATCAAGAATATCTGAATAACTGCTTCCCTTATATGTGGTCAAGGAGTGGCTATCTGTACTACGGAAGTAGTTGTTCTGGTACTTGTGATAACATGGAAAATGTTTGCAGCAACTTTAAAAATATACACATAGACTACAATGATTATTACCAGTATGGTGGGGGAGTTGCGCTGGTCTATGGTGCGAGTCTATGTACTGCTCCTGCTCCATATACATCATTAAATGCTTTCTCTGCTGCCAGTGGCTACGAGGTAAACGGAGTGGAAGGCGACCCTCAGTATGGAGGGGATGACAACCAGCCAGCGGGTGGCGACTTCACTCTCAAGTCTACCAGCCCTGTGATAGATGAAGGAGTAGTGATACAGGGATTCAATGACATTAATGGTCCTTATCCTTATCGTGGCAAAGCCCCTGATATTGGTGCATTTGAATTTGATTCAGGTGCGCCGCCGCCTACGACAAGTACAACATCAACAAGCACAACTAGCACTACGACAACTACGAGATCAACAACTACCACGACAACATCATCGACAACAACTACACGAGCAACTACGACAACCACGATATCAACTACGACAACAACATTGCCGCCATGCCCATCAAGCTGCAATGCTGCAACTGATTGCATAGAGACATGCGGAAGAGAATCTTGCTGGGTATATGGAGCTAGCTCTATGATTTGCCATATTGGAACAGAATGCGCACCAGACGGCGCATATGCAAGCGCATCTTTTGACTGCTGTTCTGGACTTTCATGGAGCATCATCGACAAGCAGTGTTATACTACTACGACAACTACTACAAGCACGACTACAACGACGAGTACAACTTCTACAACATCATCAACAATACCAGGCAATGGAACAACTACTTCGACAAGCACTACTATAGTCACAACAACTACAACAGCTCCAACCACAACACCGCCTTCAGGCGGTGGTTATACCCCATCAGGACCGTATAAGTCAAATATCGTTAACATTACAAATGCCATAGTCAGTAACTTAACCAAAAATATAACAACGTCAAAGCCTGAAACAGCTGCAATGAATATGGATGAAATTTCTTTATGGATAACAGATGCACCTGACATTGTAGAATCAGGCGAGCCTTATAATGTTACTATTTTGATAAGGGCAGACATATCAATATACAATGCAAAATTAATGATTGCTGATATAGAAGAGACAACCTCTTTGAGCAAGGACGTAGAGAAACGGTTTACCTATACCTTAACAGCGCCTGAGGCAAATGGAAGCTTTACTCTGATAGCTAATCTAAGTTTTCCTGATGCAAATGCTCTTGCTTCGAAGACAATTAAGCTGGATTATAAACCATTGTTCTTATATACAAATACGGATGGCAATAAGCTGAGTTTAACTGTAAAGGTATATGAAGAGCCGAGCACAACTGAGATAGAGATTACAAGAAATGGCGCAAGCGTATATACTGATCATATAACTGGCAAAAAAGTTTATGATGCAAGCCTGAAATTAGAGCCAGGCGAATACAAGATATTGGCAAGGACAAAAACATCTGCTGGCATAGTTGATGCAGATGTAAGGAATTTGAGTGTGCAGGGTGAAGCAGGAATTGATTATGGTATGCTTATATGGGCTATTGCTTTTATAGTAATAATTATAATTATCTATTTTTTCAGAAGGACTCTGCATAAAAAGAATGAAATCTCTAATAGCGGGGGCTGGATTTGAACCAACGACCTTCGGGTTATGGGCCCGACGAGCACAGACCGCTAAGCGATGCTTCGCATCGCAAGTTCCTGGCTGCTCCACCCCGCTATAGCAATCTATTAATGCATCATTCTTAAATAAGTTTATAATGAATTAACGCACTTCGTGCGTCAGTTTGTTCCGGTGTTGTAATGAAGATTCTTGGCATTGATGAAGCGGGAAGAGGGCCTGTTATTGGGCCGCTTGTTATTTGTGGCTATATGATTGACGATGATAATATACCTGAGCTAAAAAAGCTCGGTGTAAAGGATTCGAAACTGCTTACAGCTAAAAAGCGATCATCGATGCTTGCTAGATTGATGGAATTATCGGATGATATGGTTATATTAAAGGTATCAGCCAAGGAGATAGACAAAACGCGTACGATAAGCAATCTTAACAAAATGGAGATAGAGAAGATGCAGCATATAATTAACCTCCTTAATCCAGATGTTGCAAAAATAGATGCATTGGAGGCGAATACAAAAAAATTCCATGCAAAAGTCGCATGTAAAATTGACAAGCGGATAAAACTTGTTACAGAAAACTTTGCAGACAAGAATCATATAGAGGTAGGGGCTGCATCTATTGTGGCTAAAGTCCATAGGGATGATGAGATAACCAAATTGCACGAGAAATACGGCTTTTTTGGTACAGGATACCCTTCTGACCCCAGGACTATCAGGTTTTTAAAGGATTGGATTGAAAAGAATAAAGAGTTCCCAGATTTTGTGAGGAGTTCGTGGATAACTGCCCAGTGCATAAAGAGTGAAAAGGAGCAGACGGGCCTAAAAGACTTTTGAGGGAATGGTGGTTAAATGAATTTCAAAGAATATTTTGATATTGAGCTTCGCTCGAACCTTATAAATGCTGTAATAGGTGCAATTGTTGGCTACCTGTCTTTTATAGTAAACCAGGCCGGTATGAATATAATAATGATGATAGTTGCTTTGGGCATTACTGCATTTGCAATAAAAAAGTTATGGAAGCTAAGCAAGGATTATAAATGGTGGATCAGCAACGGGGTTATAATGTTTATTTTCATGTGGTTCATTGTATGGACAATATTCTATAATCTTCAGTTATATTCAACGCTTCCTTGAGGCGCTGCTGATGTTTTAGGTGTGCGATATGCTAAGAACACATTATGCAAACGAGATAACAGAAAAGCTTGACGGCAAAAAAGTAGTAGTTGGCGGCTGGGTCAAGGTTGTAAGAGAGCATGGAAAAATCAAATTTCTCATAGTCAAGGACAGGAGCGGCGATATTCAGATAACGATAAAGGAGGGTGAATCGCCTAAACAGGTGCTGGACTGCCTAAAAACATTAGGCAAAGAGTACGTTGTGCTTGTTAGCGGATTAGTTAAGAAAAACAATCAGGCGCCTAAAGGGGCAGAGATAATGCCTGAGAAGATTGATATTCTAAGCAAGGCAGAAACACCGCTGCCGCTGGATATGAATATAAAATCAGGGCTTGACAAGCGACTAGATTGGCGGTCAATTGATCTGAGAAAGCCTGATGTAATGGCAATATTCAAGATCCAGAGCAAGATTGTTGAGGGCATGGAAGATTTTTTAAGAAAGTCTGGATTTATTCAGGTGTTCACGCCTTGTATTATAGGCGCGACTTCTGAAGGAGGAGCAGACGTATTCCCTGTTGTTTATTTCCAGCAGGAAGCTTTCTTAAGGCAGGATCCGCAGTTGCACAGGGAGTTGCTAATAGCAGGCGGGTTTGACAAGATATTTGATTTGGGTCCGAGCTGGCGAGCTGAGCCGTCGCATACAACAAGGCATATGTGCGAGCATCGCGGTTGCGCAGTTGAGCTTGCATTCATCAGCGACGAGACTGATACGATGCGCTTAGAAGAGGATTTAGTTATATCAGGTTTTCAGCGGGTAGAGAGGGACTGCAAAGAGGAATTAGAGCTGCTTGGCAAGAAGATAATAATACCTAAGAAGCCGTTTCCTGAATTAAGATTTCCTGAGATATATGACATACTTGCAAAAATGGGCAGTAAAGTGGAGCATGGCGAGGAATATGGCAGGGAAGATGAAAAGCTTCTTGGTGATTATGTCGCGAAGAAATACAAGCATGAATTCTTTTTTGTTAACAGGTTTCCATTCAAGGTAAAGCCATTCTACGTTATGCGCGTGGATGACGATCCTCAATGGGCGCGTTCTGTTGACATGATGTTCAAAGGTTTAGAAATGAGCTCTGGCGGACAGCGAGAGCACAGATACGACAAATTAATACAGCAGGTAAAGGAAAAGAAAATGAGCTTGGAAGGTGTAAAATGGTTTACTGAGTTCTTCCGCTATGGCGTGCCGCCAATGGGAGGCTTTAATATTGGGATAGAAAGACTAACACAGATGCTGCTTGATCTGGAGAACATAAGAGAGGCGACAACATTTCCAAGGGCGCCTGAGAGATTGATGCCTTGAAAAATAAGTTCTAATTATTTTACTACTGTCATTTTATATCCTTTCTTTTCCATGTTTTCTGCAATTTGTTTCAGAGCATATAAGCAAGAAATATCATGGACTGTAATTATACCGCTACTTTTACTTTTTTCATACAAATAATTAGATCTAGCAACTCCTATTACGCCTTTTGGCACCCCTGGAAACTTATCCAGTATTCTACTCTTCAGCGTAGTTTCATCTTTTCTTCTTTCCCTAAAAATAAGAAAGTTAATAACTTCTGAGTCAAGATTATATACCTGTAAAGCTTCTTTTCTGGCTGCTTCAGTCAGATCTTTTTGGTATGTTTCAAAACTAGCTATTGCTATAACCATAACTAATTTTATTTCAATAAAATTTTTATAGTTATCTTTAAAGAAAACTAAGGAAGATTCCGCTTTTCTAACAAGGCTTAAGAAGATTTCTTGTTTATAGACTGCTGGCTGTTGACTATGATTACAGACGTTGGTATGGTCAGGATAAAAAGAATACCTTGGGGTAGTGCAGAAGGTATCAATGATCATGATAGAGATGTAATAAGACATAATTTTGATAATCATATTAAGGCTTTGAAGCAATTCTATGGATATGAAATAAACAGCTATATTGACTGGGACAATGCTAAGCGTGCTGTCAGGCTTGCTGCTTGGAATGATGTTAAAGCTGCTGATAGAAATGCTGCTAGGGCTGCTGTTTTTCTTGATGCCTGGAACGCTGATAGAAATACTGGTTATCTTACCAGAGTTCAAAGTATCGCTTGGAATACTGCTTGGGATATTGGTCTGGATGTTGCTAGTTATGCTAGTTGGCAGATAATAAAGGATCTGCCTGGTTATGAAAACGATTCTTCAAGCCATATCATTAACATTTATGAAATGGGTGTTTTGATAGGCAATTATCATGATAAGCCAACTATTTTGACAAAAAATGGTTGGGATATGGCGTTGCTATAATTTTGACCAAAAGCTTTGAAAAGCTTTGCTTTCAATTAATTATTATGAAGATCAAGAAAAAACCTATAGATAAAGGCAAGCTTATAATTGCTGTTCTTATTCCGCTGATTGTCGGATTCATTGGCTCGTTTTTTACTGCACCGTCTATATCAACATGGTATGCTACAATCAATAAGCCGGATTTCAATCCACCGAGCTGGGTTTTCGGCCCTGCGTGGACTATACTTTACATACTAATGGGCATTGCGCTGTATTTAGTCTGGACAAAAGGCTTTAAAACTAAAGGAGTTAAACTTGCAGTTTATTTATTTGCTTTGCAGTTATTCCTTAATGTCTTATGGTCCTTGCTTTTCTTTGGTCTGCGATCACCATACTATGCTTACTTAGAGATAAATTTTCTCTGGGTTTCCATACTGATTACAATGATAGCGTTTTACCATGTCTCAAAGAAAGCAGCTTATCTGCTGGTGCCATATATCCTGTGGGTAAGCTTTGCCACTATTCTGAATTTTTTTGTGTTTATGCTTAATATATAGATTTATGCAACTCAATCAGAATTTTGAACTATTTTATAATTAATAGATTTAGAAGTATAAAACCCTTCAACGTAACTTCTGGCTTGTGGCATTAAAACATATATTTCTGAGCTTGGGTGACCATCAATACAAAAACCTGTTCCAAAAGGTTTGAATGGCTGATCCCATAAACTTCTTATTTCTATTATTGGATCAAACGCCCTTAAAAGTGCTGTGAAGGGATTTTTCTTAAGTGCTTCTGCCCAGCTACATTTGTTTTCATTTCTATATTTTTCTAATATCTCTATATCAGTATCACTAAACAGGCCTTTAATTATTTTTTCTAAGTTCTCTTCCGTAAACTCTACAGCATATATAGTTTTTTGTAATGTCATAGCAATAGGATTTTCTAAAAGTTTAAATGCGTTATTACTACTTATAAGATCGGGTTCGAATACCTTTTTAAAAAGCATCTATCAAATTAATTATCATGACTCAGATAGAGATAACGTTTCTCGGGACTACTGCAGCTGTACCGACGAAGGTCAGGAACCATCCGGCAATTCATTTGCGGTATCAAAGCGAGAATGAATACTGCTACTTGTTCGACTGCGGAGAAGGCACGCAGCGGCAGATACTTTATTCAGGGCTAAATTTCATGCGGATAGATGAAATATTTATAACGCATCTGCATGCTGACCATTTTGCAGGGCTTTTTGGTCTTCTGGAAAGCATGAGCTTAGAAGGCAGGAAGAAACCGCTAAGAATATTTGCTCCAGAAGCTGAAAAGTTTGTCGAGGCGCTTCAGAGCGTTGGCTACAGCTCAAAGAATTTCGCAGTAATACCCAGGAATGTTGCATTCGAGGGCAATGAGATAGAGAGATTAGTTGATGCTGAGGAGTTTACGGTATATGCAATACCTGTGAAGCATGGCATACCAGCTGTTGCATATGCATTTGTTGAGAAAGACCGCATAAAGATTGACAAGGCAAAGGCTAAGAAGCTCGGGTTGCCTGAAACAGGACCTTTATACAGGAAAATAAAAGCAGAGGGTTCAGATGTTTTTAATGGCAAAAAGATAATGCTTGATGATATATCGATTGTTGAAAAAGGCAAAAAGGTTGTTTATTCAGGCGATACAATGCCATGCAGCAATATTGTAAAGCTTGCCAGCGATGCGGATTTGCTTATACATGACAGCACGTTCTTCACTGATTTAGAAGGAATGGAAGGTGCAAGACATTCATCTCTTGATGAGGTAATGCGCATAGCAAAGCAGGCAAAGGCAAAAGGCGTTATACTAACGCATATAAGCAGGAGATATCAGGATATAAAGGAGCTTAAGGAAAAAATAAAAGGTTACGAGAACGTTAAAATTGCCAAGGATTTCATGAAGATTGTTCTAAAGTGATTTGAATGGAATTTTACAAGTCAGAGCTTACTGATGTCTACAAAGAGATGGAAAGCAGTGAGAACGGCTTAAGCGATTCTACTGCAACTGAAAGGCTGAAGAAATATGGTCCTAACCAGATAGAAGGTAAGAAAAAGACTCCTGCCTGGGTTTTGCTTTTTGCGCAATTCAGGAGCATCTTAATATTTATATTGATAGCTGCTTCTGTTATTTCGTTCTTCCTTGGCGATGTGCTCGAGGCATCTGTAATTCTTGCAATAGTAATACTTAATGGTGTTTTAGGGTTTGTCCAGGAAAGAAAAGCAGAAAAGTCATTAGAGGCATTGAAAAAAATGTCTGCGCCTAATGCGCTTGTGTTTCGGGGTAATGAAATGAAAAAGATACCTGCAAGCGAGCTTGTTCCTGGTGATATTATTGCATTAAATGTTGGTGATAAGGTTCCTGCTGATTGCAGAATAATTGAGGAGATGAATCTCAAGGCAGATGAATCCATTCTTACAGGCGAGTCAGCTCCTTTGTCAAAAAAGATAAGCGTTATCAGCAACGATGCTCTGTTGTCAGAAAGGTATAATATGCTATTTTCCGGCACAACAGTTGTTTACGGACGGTGTAAAGCAATAGTTACAGGCACTGGGATGAAGACAGAATTTGGGAAAATAGCAAGTGCATTAGAAGGTAAAGATGAAAAAACTCCAATAGAAGAGAAGCTTGGCATTCTTGGCCGGCAGCTTGGAATTATGACAATAGCTATTTGTGCCCTGGTTTTTGCCTTAGGGCTTGTTTCTGGCGGAGAACCATATCTTATGTTCTTAACAGCAGTTGCCTTAGCTGTTGCTGCTATTCCTGAAGGGCTGCCAACAGTTGTGACTATAACGCTTGCAATGGGCTTGCAGAAGATGGCAAAGAAGAACGCGATAATAAGAAAGCTGCCTGCTGTAGAGACCCTTGGCTGCGCAACTGTCATATGCTCTGATAAGACAGGTACACTTACCATGAATGAGATGACTGTACGCAAGCTTTACGTGAATGGTAATATTATAGATGTAAGCGGTGAAGGATATGGCTTAAGCGGAGACTTTTCTGTTAACGGAGCAAAGATAGAACCTGATAATAACCTAAAGATGCTGCTGAAAATAGGCCAGATGTGCAATGATGCTTATTTAGATAATAAGATAGGTGACCCAACAGAGATAGCTTTGCTTGTTTCTGCGAGCAAGGCAGGCGTGGAAGATGAAAGAAAAATCAGCAAGAGGATAGCAGAGTTTTCTTTTGATTCTGTCAGGAAGATTATGAGTGCTGTTTACGATTCTGGCGAAAAAAAAATAATTTACTCCAAGGGCGCAGTTGAAGAAATAATCAAAAAATGCAGCTCTGTCTACGAAAAGGGCAAGATACGCGAGATGACTATAAGTGACAGGGAAAGAATGCTTGGGATGAATCATGAATTTGCTTCAAATGCTCTTCGCGTTCTTGGGTTTGCTTTTAGTGAAAATGAAACAGCTGAAAAGAATCTGGTTTTTGTTGGACTTCAGGGCATGATAGATCCGCCAAGGCCTGAGGTGCGTGATGCTGTTGAGAAGTGCAAGAGTGCTGGAATAAGGGTTGTTATGATAACAGGCGACCACAGGGATACAGCTGTTGCAGTTGCAAAGGAATTGAAAATACTGGACCAAGAAAATGAAGGTGTACTTACTGGAGCTGAGCTTGATGCTATGCAAAAAGAACAATTTGAAGCAAACGTTGAAAAGATAAGCGTATATGCCAGGGTTTCACCTGAACACAAGGTCATGATAACAGATGCCTTGAAAAAGAATGGTCATATTGTTGCAATGACAGGAGACGGCGTTAATGATGCGCCTGCTCTAAAGAAAGCAGATATAGGCATAGCGATGGGCATAACTGGAACTGATGTTTCCAAAGAAGCTTCAGACATGGTTCTTACAGATGACAACTTTTCATCAATTGTTGCTGCTGTTGAGGAAGGCAGGGGAATATACAACAATATCAGAAAATTTGTTTACTATTTATTAGCCTGCAATATCGGTGAGGTTATCATAATAACTGCCTCAATTCTGCTGGGCATATTCTTTCCACCGCTACTGCTTCCGCTGCTTCCGCTGCAGATACTTTGGATGAATTTGCTTACTGACAGCCTTCCTGCACTTGCGCTAGGCGTAGAGCAGAAGGATCCTGATATAATGCAAAAAGGCCCAAGGAATCCGAAAGAAAAGATACTGACAAAGAATTCTGTATATTTCTTGCTGTTTATATCTATCATGGTAGCTATTGGAACGCTTTCATTGTTTTATTATAATCTGGATCAAGGAATAGATAAGGCAAGGACTGTTGCTTTCACAGTTCTTGTTATGTCGCAGTTGTTCATTGCGCTTAGCATGAGGTCAGAAAAGCTTATTGAGAAAATAGGGCTGTTCTCGAACAAAAAGCTGATAATGGCTATACTTGTTTCAACTTTGTTGCAGCTGGTAGTCATATATCTGCCTGTTTTAAGTCATGCCTTTGGCACAGTTCCACTTGGCTTGATTGATTGGACTGAAATACTGGCAGTATCAGCTATAATCTTCGTTATTCTTGAGGTTAAAAAGTTAATAAGTAGCAAGACCAAATAAAATTATGAAATTAAAGAAGAGTATCGGAAAAAAGACCCTGCTTTTCCTGGCAATAAATGCTTTTATGGGCGTAGATATATTCTTCTTGCCAGCTATAGGAGCTATATACTCAGGTACTGCTTCTATCATAGCATGGATATTGATGTCTGTAGTTGCTCTTTTTATATCGTTTTATTTTGCAGAGCTTGTTTCCATGTTTCCGAAAGCAGGGGGTATATACGAATATGTTAAAAGATCCTTTGGCGAGTTTCCTTCCTTTATTCTTGGCTGGACAGCATGGATAGTTTCTAATATAGCAATTGCCATGCTAATAGTAGGCTCTTTGTTATATCTGTTTCCTAGTGCTTCGTTTGTTTTTCATCTTATACTTTCGCTTTTTATAATAATATTGTTCAATTACATAAGCTACAGGGGTATTGATCTTTCTGCAAGGCTGCTGCTTTTCTTCGGACTTATGTCTGTTCTTACAATACTTGCTGTTATAATACCTGGCATGCCAGGCGTAGACCTTAGCAGGTTTTATCCGCTTTATGCATCTACGCCAATGTTATTGCTGACACTATATTTTATCTCAGAAAACTTTTTTGGCTGGGAAGCTACGACCTATCTTGCAGAAGAGGTTAAAGACGCTAGGACTGTGCTTCCTAAATTCATAATCCTTGCAACTCTTATAGTGTCTGTTATAGAAATATTCTTTGTTTTGGTATTACTGGGAAATGTAGATATCCAGGTTTTAAGTGAGCAAAAAGCGCCATTAAATTACCTTGTTTCAAAGTTGTTTGGAAGCGATTTTGCAAGGATATTTGCTGTAATAATATTCATACCTATGATTGGAACAGCAGCATCATGGATAGTTTCTTCACCAAGACTGCTTTTTGCAATGGCCCGCGACCGCGTGCTGGTCCCGAGGCTTAAGAGCATACACGAAAAATACAGAACTCCTCATTATGCAATATTGTTGCAGACAGTAGTAACATGTTTTGTGACAATTATAGCAATCGCTGACTATAAAATGTTGCTTTCTCTTTTGTTGCCACTTGCGCTGATAGTATATTCTGTTGTGTTGCTTTCATTCTTGAAGCTAAGGGTTAAAATGCCTGGAATAAAAAGGTATTTTAAAGCGCCATTTGGTATAAGTGGACCAAGCCTTATCATAGTGTTCAATTTCATTCTGCTTCTTGTTTGGATTGAGCAGGTACCAGGAGCAATTTTTATATTTATAATGAGCCTTATGCTTGTTTCATTCGGCATACCTATCTATTTACTGATAAAGCTGCAAACAGATGAAAAGTTTATTGAGAAATTCTTTGACCGTTTTTCATGGCTATGGGACAAATCATTTGCTTTATGGTACGGGGAAAGGGAGATAAAAGCAGTTGTTGACAAACTTTGTATAAAAAATGGTTATATTGTGCTTGATTTTGGTTGCGGAACCGGCCGTACAACTATAGAACTTGCTAAAAGGGTAGTCAATGGCAGGGTAGTTGCTGTTGATATAAGCAAGCAACAGCTAAAAAGAGCTGAACATAAAGCAATTGAAAAACATGTCTCTAATGTCATATTTATAAAGGAACATCACTTAACGCCTTTTGAGAAGCACTCATTCGATGCAGTAACAGCTGTTGGGGTTTTAGATCACCTGAAAGACCCGGAAAGGACATTAAAAAATATGTTCAGGCTGCTTAAGCCAGGCGGCTGCTTTTCCTTCTTCTCTTTTGGCAAGAGCATGGGCATACCTGCGCATGATATTATGAGAAGCAGAGAGAGAATAAAGGAATTGTTCAGCAAACTTGGAGTAAAAGTCAATATAAAGATAGAAAAGAAGAAAATGACTGAGTATATTTACATGTGGGGGAGAAAGTAATTAAAAATG
>CAIKBN010000087.1 GCA_903825675.1 uncultured archaeon | reverse complement strand
GCTGTTATACTTATATCCAGGATTGCGGATCAGCAGGACAGACATGCTCAGGCGGTACTTGTATTGGTGGTACTACGACAACTACATCATCCACCACGACAATAACTTCACCACCTCCTGCATCTACAACTACTACGATACCTGGTTCATCAACTACTACATTAGCATCAACTACAACAACTATCGGAAATTGTCATACTAAGCCTCTATGGGACTGGTCATACTGTACAAGCACATGCAAATGCAATGCCGGCGAGGGTGACTGTGACAGCGATGCAGAATGCAACACTGGCTATTGCGCTAAAGACGTCGGAACTAAGTACGGACAATCAAGAGATATGGATGTGTGCGAAAACAGGGTTACGACTACTACAATTCAAAGCGGAACTACAACTACTATCATAGGCAGTACAACAACTACAAGGGTGTCTGGATCGTCAACTACAACCAGACAAACAACAACGACAATTAAAGTAACAACCACTACTAAAACAACTACAACAACAATTAAACCAACAGGCAAAATGATAAATATCTCAGTAAGTTCATGCAAAGACGCATTATGCAAGCAAAAATCTAGATATTTTCTTTTAAATGCTACTATATTTCTAGAGTATAACTCTAATTTAAAAGATCTTTCACTAGAAGCGACTTTAGTCTACCCTAACGGGACAACTGAAGAAACAACCATTCCTGATTCTATCAAGGCAGAAAAGGTCGGAAATTATACCCTGGGGGTTGTCGCATCAAAACAGGGTTATGATACAATAACAAAAACAGTTAAATTTACGGTCTTTGAGAACGAGGCAGACATCCCAAAAGATAGGTCAGAATGGAATATAATAGATATAGCTATAGCTGCATCTATAGCAACTGGATTAATAGCAGGTTACTGGTATTGGAAAAGAAGGGAAAACAAAAAAGTAGTAAAGATAATAAAAAGGAAGAATACGGAAAAGTTAATGAGGATGCTCAGGAAACGAAAATGAAATACTTAAATAATTCTATGAATATTTCTTTCAAAAGGTGTTTCGAAAATGATTGATATACATTGCCATCTAGAATATATGCAAAACCCTGAACAGGTAATTGCAGAAGCTAAGCGAAAAATGACGGCAATAATTACTTCTGTGGCTGATATTAAACATAAGGATATGATTCTTGAAATAAGAGATAATAATGCGGATTTCGTGTTTGTTTCTATGGGTCTGCATCCTGATAGAATAAGCAACTACAGCGATGCTGAGATAGACAACTACATTGATTTCATTCAGGCAAATAAAGAAAAGGCAGTTGCTATAGGCGAGTGCGGCCTTGACTATTTACAGGTCAATGGGGATGAAATGGACAGGGCTAAATCATTCTTTTTGAGGTTCATTGAATCATCCAAAGAACTTAAACTACCGCTGGTTGTGCACGCACGCAACAAGCCTGGCAGCAATGACTGCTTTAACGATATACTAAAAATAATAACAGACAGCAATGCAAGAAATGTTGTTTTCCACTGTTTCTCAGGCAGCGAGAGCAATCTCAAATATGCTTTAGATCAGGGATACTGGATATCTTTCGCGACAATTGTTTGCAAGAGTGATAAACATAAAAGGCTTGCTGAGAAAACGCCGCTAGGAAAAATGCTGCTTGAGACTGATTCGCCATGGCTTGATCCAGCTTCGCTTGAGCTGACTAACCGGCCTTGGAAAATTGCTGAATCAGCAAAGGTTATCGCTGAGATAAAAGACATAACTGCACAAGAGGTTCTGAAGAAGACAGAGGAAAATGCTAAGAAAATATTTGGGTTGCCTCCATGAGATGCCATATATTTAATGAAGCATCTCAATTCAAAAACCTGAAGGTGTTTCGAAAATGACATACCCTCATGACTATGGGCTTTAGCCCATAGTATCTTTATGTATGTCTTTCAAACACCTCTATATCCCTCTATGATATGAATGTCATAGTATCGGTGTTTAAAATGAAAATCATATATTCGCCTAAATGTTTAGAATACGAGAAGCTTGGCCATCCTGAAAGCCCGACAAGGGTTTATGCTGTACATGATTACCTAAAGCAAAAAGGCTATATTTTTGAAGAGCCTAAACAATGCACTATTGCGGACTTACTGCTGGTGCATTCAAAGAATCTGATAAATCATGTGAAGAATAACAGCTTTGAAGATGCAGATACACCTAACCTGCCTAAAATGTTTGATTATGCAAGACTATCAGTCGGCGGAGCGCTACTGGCCATGGAAACCGCACTGAAGAAGCAGAATGCCTTTTCGCTCATGAGGCCGCCTGGTCATCATGCAGGCAAGGATTTTCTGGGCGGTTTTTGTTATTTTAATAATATAGCAATAGCTGTTAAGAAGGCGCTGAAGGCTAAGAATGTCAAGAGAATTGCAATTATTGATATCGATGGCCATCATGGCAATGGCACGCAGAATATATTTCACGGGCAGAATAATGTTCTTTATGTGTCCTTGCACCAAGTAGGTGTTTTTCCGATGACTGGATTCACGTCAGAAAACAACTGCCTGAATTATCCATTAGGTTCTGGCTCAAGTGACATAGAATATATTCAAACATTAAAACTTGCGCTTGAAAGAATAAGGAATTTTTCTGCGGATTTAATTGCTGTGTCAGCAGGTTTTGATACCTACAAGGAAGATCCAGTGCTAGGTTTAGGCCTATATACAAACACGTATTGCGAGATTGGAAAACTGATAGCTGGATTAGACAAACCGGTTTTTGCTGTGCTTGAAGGCGGCTATAGCAAGGATATGCCTGAGTGCGTTTACGAGTTTCTGAAGGGACTGGAAAAATAAATTTACCAGAATATAGCACCTGATGTGTACATGTCTTTTATTTTTTCTGTATTGTAACCTAATTCAAGCAGAATTTCATCCATGAACTTAGGGAAGATGTCAAGTTTTGGCGGCTTGATTGGTGTACTGAGGTTTAATAGCATATCTCCTATACCTTCTTTGAAATATCCGTGCTGGAGAAAATGAGGGTTATTCATCACTTCGTCAAGCTCAAGCACAGGCGCTGCTGGCACGCCTGCTTTTTTGAATATTTCAAACCATTCATCCCTTGTTT
>CAIKBN010000086.1 GCA_903825675.1 uncultured archaeon | reverse complement strand
GATCCTGACAAGGCATCTCGTCTGCCAGCAACAGTTATATATACAAGCCAAAGGTCTGGATTGGTTTCGTATTCTTGTATCATTACCTTAAGATTTTCAGCAAATTTATCAGCAGAACAGACTCTGAATTCATTGTCTATGTCCCAGTAATTTAATCTTTTTGCAAGTGTTTCTAGATGTCCACTTTTTTTTACTTGACCGTCCTTCTCTAATAGGTCACTTGATGATCCCATTATTATCGGAACAAAAGGCTTTGGCATGATTATCACTTCTTTGAATAGTATGCAACCTCTTCCACAACAGTGTCCAGTGATGGCGCTTTTGGATAGAATTCCCTTCTTGTTAGTTTATTGGCTAGGGCCATGTGCATCTCGCCTGTTAGCGGTTTAAGTCTCTTATCAATCTCGTCCAATGATTTTGGATGAACAGTAAGCAGGCTTCTCCAATCTACATATTTCCTTGTTCTTGATGATTCTCCCTTGGCTTGTGCCTGAGCTCTTTTTATGTCAGCATTTAGTTCAGGCTGGTGCTTGTCATATAGCTGCCTGAGGAATTCCTTGCTTACCTGAACGCCTTTGTAAAACAGCCTGCATTCATCAGGTCCTATAGGAACATCGCCTAGCACAGGCCTGTTAGACCATATTATTTCTATTTTACCATCCCATACATCTATTCCTACAGAAGTTCCCAACTTTTTATTTAAAGCAGCTACCTCGTTTCTGAATGGTTTGATAGAATCGAAATGCTCTCTCGATAAACCTGAAACGTACAAAGCTTCTTCATCATTATAATCATCGCCTAGCGACCTGTCAGAGTCTTCAAGCTTTGTTGTATGATTAGCATAAGGTCTTGGTAGCATACTATTAGGTTCGGGTATCGAAGAAACACCAAGCTTCCTCAGCATTTTATTTATGAATGCAGTATCTCCTTTTTCTTTAGCTTCGTTCAGATCTTTTAGAACAGAGCTGCCTTTTGGTAGGCCGTTTCTATAAATCCATTCTATTGGAACTAAGAAATGATTTAATTTTCCTCTGGTTTTGTCATAAAAATCATATGAGTATGATGGCATACC
This sequence comes from uncultured archaeon, assembly GCA_903825675.1. Lineage (GTDB taxonomy): Archaea > Aenigmatarchaeota > Aenigmatarchaeia > GW2011-AR5 > GW2011-AR5 > CAIKBN01. The sequence continues at coordinate 2,823 of CAIKBN010000086.1, read as the reverse complement.
CAATGTTACTACAAATTGTGGCTGATAAACATTTGCAAATCTTATATGCATCCTTGTAGGCGGTGAATCTAGTTTATCCAGTGTAGTTACTTTACCGTCTTCGTTTTCCACTCCTATATAATGTGTTCTTATGCCATTTTTTTCCAGATACTCAAAGCCATAAGCAGAAATAGGGCATAATGCTTCTCTGCCTGGTATTTCATCAGGCATTTTTTTCAGGTCTTTTATTGAATATGTAGGCTTGAAAGCAAGAACAGCGTAGCCAAGGGACTTGGAACTAGGAAGCTCTATAAGCTCTATATCCTTTACGCTGCCATGAATTACATATAGCGGTTGTTTCACTTCCACACCTTTAGCTTATCTATTGCATTAATCTTTTTATTGCTGTTTGCATTTTATTCTGCATTACTGATGTAATTGCTGCGTAATGCAGGAAAACAGTTATTTATTTACTTACTGTCAATTATTATTCATGCAGGTCATATGCTTTGATTTTGATGATGTAATTGTTGACGGCAATCTGGTTTTTAGGCTGATAAAGCTAAGGCCTGAGTTTTCAGAGCTGGAGCTGGGCTTTGAATTCATGTTTGAGAATCAAAAACCAAAGGAGTTTTACAAGGTAATAAAGAAGATAGTCAAGGTTGGTAAAGGCTTGGGTTTCGATGAGATCAAAAAAATAATGTTTGATTTTGAAGTTATAAATGGAACAAAAAGAGTTTTCAAAAAACTAAAAGAAAACTACAAGATTGTTATCGTAAGTGCTAATGACACAGGAATGATAAAAGAATTTCTGAAAAAGCATAAATTACTTGAATGCATAGACCGCATTTACGGTTCGAAACTTGGCGTAAAGAACGGAAGATTAACAGGTAAGATAAGCGGTGATGTTATCATGACAGAAAAGACCGCAATTGTGAAAAATATAGAAAAGGCCTATAGAATAAAGAGAAAAGATATCACATATATTGGTGATGGGCTTACTGATCTTCCGATAATAAAGATGGTAGGCAAGGGCATTTTATTCTGCCCGAGCATGATAACACAGGCTGAGGTCTTCAGGGACAAGATACTCAGCAAGATGGAGAAAGATGGCAAACTATTCCTGATAGATAAGAAAGACCTCAGCGAGATATTGAGGTTTGTCTGATTTACTTTTTGAAAAGCAGCCAGTTATCCTTGCCCTTGAACCGTGGGTTTGGCTTTAGTTTCAGCAGAACATACTCGCCCTTCAGCTTTTTGCCGTTAAGTTCGAAGACAAGCTTGCCCGGCTTTTTGTCGATAAGCTTGTATTTGCCTTTGTCCCATATTTTAACTGTGCCTGCGCCATAGCCTTCTTCAATAGTGCCTTCAAAGTTTGCATAAGAAAGGTCATGATCTTCTACCTGTATTGCTAGACGCTTAATCTTTGGTTGCATAGGCGGCTCTTTTGGGATTGCCCAGCTCTTTAATGTTTTATCTAGCTCTAAACGGAAATCCCAGTGTAGCTTTCTTGCTGCATGTTCTTGGACAACGAATATGGGCATATCATCTATTTTTATTCTTGCGGAAAAATTAATAAATGATAAGTTGGTGATGATTTTGCTAAAGGACTTGGAAGAAATGTTTCGTCTTGTGCGAAAATTCCTCCTAAAAGAAGGTCGTACTAAGTTAGAGAGTCACGGTTTAAATCCTAAAGGTGATGTTTCAAAGGGGTTTGACCTAGCAGCTGAGGAGATTGTTATAAATTACTGCAGGAATAAACGCCTTCCTGTTGAATTAGTTACAGAAGAAAGAGGAAGAGTAAAGATCAGCGATTCGCCAGAATACACCCTGGTTTTGGATCCTGTTGACGGTTCTATAAACTTTGCAAAGGGCATAGAAGCGGTTGGCTTTTCTATAGCAGTTCTGCCGTATGGAAAACTGTTGCTGAAAAATGTAAAGTATGCCTTGATAGGCAATGTTTTTAGCGGGACCGTATTCAAAGCAGAAAAGGGCAAAGGAGCTTTCCGTAATAACGAAAGAATAAAAACTTCGAGGATAGAGGATCTTTCAAAGGCTTTTTTATTTACTGCCTCTGAAGCTAGCAAGATTAGAGATATGCTTAACATCATAAAGAAGGTAGATCGTGTAAGATGTTTGGGTTCAGCTTCTTTGGAACTTTCTTTTATTGCCAACGGTTCTGCTGAGGTTTTGATAATCATGGGACTTACCCCAGAGAACTTTGCAGCTGCTTATCTTATAATTAAAGAAGCAGGCGGCATTTTGACTGATGTTCGTGGGAATGAATTGCCTGCTCTGAATATGAAAAAGGGTTATGATATATTGGCAGCAGGGAACAAGAAAATACATAAGCAGATAATTGAGTTATTGAGATGAGGCATCAATGTCAGGAAAAGGTTAAATGAGCTCCTCTACAACCAAGTTATGCCAACATTTATTTCACAATTAGATGTCCTTACAGTCAAATATGATGGTTTAGTTAAATCATTTGTATTTACAATAAACTGAGTTTCTGTTAATGGTGGTAATGGGTCTGTTGAACCACCCTGAGATGCTGTATATTTTTTGGGGCTAATAATTGGCTGTCCTTGTGCATCAACGTATGCTATTGTGAACTCAAAACCTGATAGTGTTATTTTATCGTCTTTGTTCCTGATTTTTGTAGAAACTACACCATTGTCAAATGTTGGTAAATCTACGCTAAGCGCTTTTATACAAGCATTCTCTGGGCTAATTGTTGTAGTTGTTACACCTTCTGATGATAACCCAGTTGCTTTTCCTGAAGAAGATAATACAAATACCATTATTGCTGAAACAAATACTATACTTACAATAATAATAAAG
>CAIKBN010000085.1 GCA_903825675.1 uncultured archaeon | reverse complement strand
TGGAAAAATTGATCTTCGTGTCGGCACGATTACTGAGGTAAAGGATCATCCGAATGCAGAGAAACTCTATGTTCTGCAGGTAGATCTAGGCAATGAGAAACGCCAGCTTGTGGCTGGGCTGAAAGGCGTATATAAACCGGATGAGCTCAGGAACAAGCAGGTCATAGTTGTATGCAACCTTGAGCCTAAAGAGCTTCGCGGCGTAAAGAGCCATGGCATGCTTCTTGCTTCAGAGGATGGGACAATACTTCTTCCTGAAAAGAAGGTAAAGAATGGAAGCAAGGTAATGTAGATTTTCACTCGCTGAACGAGCCGACAGAGCCTTTTATTTTTATGTTGACACCGAACAAGCGCTCAAGGATGGTGTTGGCAATTTTTATGTTCTTTCCAGCTTTGCCTATTACTCTTGCCCGGTCTTTCTGCTTTACGCGGATGTACATGATGCCTTTTTCTTCCATGATTTCCTGGCATTCTGGGATAATGTTCTTGATAAAGCACTTGACGTCAGGCGAGTATTCGAAGATTTTTATGCTTTTCTTGAATATCCTTTCCGCATTTTTTATCTTGGTGCCGTTTTTTCCTATAGTCAGGCCATACTGGCCTTGTGCTACGACAACATACATCTCGCCTTCCTCAGTAATGCAGTCGACAACAGAAGAATGAGTCATATTCTGAAATAGATTAATGCTTTGTATGGCTTTTGAGTCTAGGGTAACTTTCACTTTCAAAACACCTTATAAATTTCTGTTTTGAATTGAGCCTTTGATAGATGTAATGTATATCTCATGCACAATCACTTATTCTGGATATCCTGCCATTGTTACCGGGAAGGGCTTTCCAAGCCTGGTTCCGAGCTGTTGCTGGTCACCATCAAAGGTAACGATTTTTACCTTGAATTTTTTTATTTCATCGAGCAGATATTCTGGGCAATTATTGGCTACTACTATTTTTTTAACAGCACCCTTTTTTATATTTTTAGCTATTTCTCTTGGCCCTATTACTGCTTCACTATGGGTTTCAGTTGTCATATTATCGCTGCTCTTTCTGAATATCGTATAAATCAATATAATTATAAGAAGATATTTATAGGTCTACTCCTTTTCTTTTTCTGCTCTAGGTTTCATTTTACTTAGGTCTATGCCAAGTTCAACCATGCCTGTGCCAATTGGCGCTATCTGACCTATCAAAATATTTTCTATTATACCTTCCAGTTTGTCTACTTCCCCGTAAAATGATGCATTGACAAGGTGCTTTTTTGTTTCCTCAAAATTGGCTCTTGCCAGAACAGATGTTTTTTTTCCTGATACGCCGTATCTGCCTATGGCTTTGACGCCCCCGTCAAAGGTCATCATATCTGCCAAAAGCATGAGATGTCTGACATCAACATCAAGGCCTTGTTCTTCTAGGGTTTCCATGGACTCCTGCAGGATTACTTTTCTGGCTGCTTCTATTCCCATTACCTCAAAGGTTTGATGAACATCATTAGTTTTGATTCTTCTTATGTCAACTTCCTTCAGCTCTATTACTTTTTTCAGGTTGGTTCCAGCTGTTTGTATTACCCAGTCATTTTCTTCTCGGATAACAACCACATTTTCTATTCCCTGTATTCCAGCTATGTGCAGATCAAGCAATTTGTTTTTTATTTTTCTCAGGTTCTTTATATCGTCTTTTTTAGTTTTAATAAAGACCTTCTTTTCTCTAAACGAAATTTCAGAGCCCTTAAAGTATTTATTAACAAGGTCTACTATTTTACTTTTATCGCTCTCCCTTTCAAGCTCTAGTTCTAGTCTCATGTTAACAAGATCTATGCTATCGCTTTTTATTACATCTGATATTTTCAAGGCTTTTATATTATTAGCTATTTCTTTTGCATTTTCCTTGTCGTTGTATTCTGGCTTTAGGTAGATATGCATGTTCTTTTCAAAGGTTTTTCTCGCATCGAATATTTCTATGAGGCGTGGCAGACCCTGAGTGACTTTGCTCAGCCTGTCGCTCTGTGACGCAAGGGTGTAAGAACGCATGGTCATTTGTGTGGCAGGCTCTGATATGCTCTGGGCAGCTATTATGCCTACAGCTTCACCTGGCTCATAGTTATATTTAATTATCATTTTTTCCAACAGCTTCAATTTTTCCTCTTTTTCCTTGGCAGAAATATTATGCTTTTCGCAATATTCCTCGAATTGTTTCAATACATTGCTTGGTATCATTCTATTCACCGATTATATTTTGAAGCTTGACTTTTCCGGCATCACTCTTGGCAGGATCTATGCCGTCTTCCCCGGCTGTGAACTGGACTATACGGCCTTTGCTATCTCTTACAGTGCCGTCATAGGCAACCTTCAGGTCCTGCAATGCATTCACAAGCCTTCTTTCCATGTAACCAGAGTGACGCGTGTGCAGTGACTTGTCCATGAGATTTTCCCTGCTGTTCATCGCATCAAAGAAGAATTCAAACGGATCAAGGCCATGCTTATATGAATGGCTGACGAAGCCACGAGACTTCAGACCCAAGTCCCCTACAGCAAAATGTGATAAGGTCCTGTTAATAAACCCTCTGTGTATTCTTTCTCCTTCTAATGCTTCCTGACCTACAAACCCGCACATCTGTGTCAGGTTTACATAAGAGCCCCTGGCTCCTGCTCTTGCCATTATTACTGCTGAATTCAGCGGAAGGTCCTCTTTTATAATTTTATTGGCTTCATTGGAGGCTTCGCCACCAAATCTTAATATCCTGTTTTCCAAGGTCATCTCTTGTGATAGACCTAATATTTCTTCTAGCCTACCGCTCCTGAAATCACTTATAAGTTTTTTTACATTTTCGTTATAGTCTTCAAGCAATTTTTCTATTCTTCTCTTTGCTTTTTCGCTTATATCTTCATCGTCTATTGAAATACTGAAACCTTTTTTTGAAATAACTAACAGAGCTAATCTAGAAGCATTATCAATAAATTTTCTTGTAATTTCCGGTGTATATCTTCTGTCTATAACATCTATAAGTTTGCCTTTCTTTTCGCCTAAGGCATTTTCATCTATAATGCCTTTCTTTAGCTTGCCGTCTTTGATAACAACATATTCGTCATAGGGGCATTTTTCCTTTTCACATTTCTTGCAGCCTCTACATACTGATGATTTGAAGCTGATACTCAAATCATCTGGTAATAGCATACTGAATATATCCTTGCCGCTGTACTCGTCTTTTACTTCAAAATCTTCTATACCAACAGCGAACAGGAGTTCACTTGCTTCTTTTCTGGAAATTTTTGTTTCAGCTTTGGTCAGTAAATAGCATCCTGTTATATGGTCATGTTTGCATGCTATTATTGGCAGCCCGTATCTTGGTGAACGTATATGATTTTCAACTTTCATCAGCATCTCTGCTTCTGTCTGGGCTTCCTCTGTTTGAGGTATATGCATGTTCATTTCATCTCCATCAAAATCTGCGTTGTATGGTATGGTTACAGCTAAATTTATTCTAAAGGTCTTGTATGGCATTATTCTCGCCTTGTGCGCCATCATGCTCATTCTGTGCAGTGATGGCTGCCTGTTCAATATGGTTATATCATTGTCCATCAGATGCCTTTCAACTGTATAACCAGCATCTAGCTCATTGACAATATCTTTCTTGTTTTCGTCTGTAATTTTTTTTCTAATACCATCTGGTCTGCAGATATAATTAGCGCCTGGGTGTGTGTTAGGACCATTCATCGCAATATTTTTCAATTCAGCTAGATTCTTCTTGTTAACCCTTACAGGGATAGTAAGTTCTTTGGCAATTTCCAGCGGCACACCTACTTCGCTAATGGATAGCATGGGGTCAGGTGATATGACTGTTCTTGCAGAGAAGTTGACTCTTTTACCGCTTAAGTTACCACGGAATCTTCCTTCTTTTTTGCTCAACCTTTGCACTATGGTTTTAAGGGCTCTTCCGCTTCTGTGCCTTGCTGGCGGAATGTTTGATATCTCATTGCTTATTAAGGTAGATACATGATATTGCAAGAGTTCCCATATATCAGCTATTATAAAGTCAGGCGCGCCTAACTCAAGGTTTTTTCTCAGCCTTTCGTTTATTCTTACTACATCCACAAGCTTGTGCGTTAAATCATCCTCGCTTCTTTCACCTGTTTCTAAGGTTATGGATGGCCGTACTGTTACAGGCGGTACAGGCAAGATTGTAAATATGAACCATTCAGGCCTGCCGCCTTTTACTTTTAGAAGTTCTATATCCTCGTCAGTTATTTTTTCCAGTCTTTGTCGCACTTCTTCTGCTGTTAATTCGATGCTACCTTCCCTGAAGGAGGTTGGTTTCTGGAAGGTCAGGCCTTTCTGCTTTTCTCCGCAATGCGGACAAGTTTTTACTTTTTTCTTGTAGAGCTCTACTAATGGATTGCCCATCTTCTTGATATCTTCTGTCTTAGCTAATAGCTTTGAGCAGTTTTTGCATGTTGCCATGAGAAGCATATAAAGCTTTTTGCTGTAGAGCGGATGGATAACAGGCTTGGTTAGCTCTAAGTAACCAAAGTGGCCAAGGCACTGGCCAATTGTGCCTCCGCATGTCCTGCAGCGAAGGCCTGGATCAACAATGCCTAAGTGCAGGTCGCAAAGACCGCCGTCTATTGGATAACCGTCCGGGTCATAGAGTTCTGCATGCTCTATTTTAATTGCAGCCATCTCTTTTATCATCTTTGGCGACAAAAATTTGAATTCAATTGCTTTGACTGGCATGATTAATCACCATCTTACATTAGCAAAGGTATCCGAATTAATTCCTCTCCTTATTCTAACAGCTTCTGTTATGCTGAAGAAATCATTTATTACAGCTTCAGTTGCTTTTTCATCTCCATAATCGGATTTAGCAAAAATAAAACCAATCAGACTGTTTTTAGCCTTATCTATATGAACTTTACAACTATCTAATAGAAATTCATATGTATTTCTTCTGCTATTTTCATTAACAACCACATAACGGTCTGGTTTCCTAAGAAACTTTTTTACATCACTATTTTCTGCGACAAAATATGATATTGCTTCTGCCATAATTTATTCCTCTGCGATTATTTTTGGATAGATACCCATGCATTTTAGTTCGTCTAACATGATCTTGAAGGCGTAAGCTATTTCCACATCTACGATCTTGCTTTTCTTGCACATGGGGCAGTATTTTCTGCCTTTGATTTTGTCATCTATGGCAACCAGACCGCATTTCTGGCAAACAGGTATTTTATATTTGTCAGATGAAAATCTTTCTTTAAGCAGTATAGCAGCTCCATGTCCTATTATGCAGTCCTTTTCCATTTCCCCTACTCTTAAACCGCCTTGCTTTACACGACCTGCTGTAGGCTGCTTGGTTAATAGTGTGACTGGTCCTCTTGCACGAGCCTGTATCTTGTTGGCAACCATGTGATGCAACTTCTGATAATAGCAAGGACCAATCATGATATTGGCTTCATATCTCTTTCCTGTAACACCATCATATAAGCATTCTTTACCATCGTCCCTGAAGCCTAATTTAAGAAGTGCGCTCCTAAGGTCTTCTTCGCTTATATTGTTGAAAGCAGAACCATCTAGTGGCTCGCCACCTAAGGATGAAACCTTGGCTGCAATCATTTCCAGTAGCTGGCCGATAGTCATTCTTGACGGGATGGCATGCGGGTTCATTATCACATCAGGGGTTATACCGCCTGATGTGAAGGGCATATCTTCTTCTGGCACTATAAGTGCAACAACGCCTTTTTGGCCGTGCCTTGATGCAAATTTGTCTCCGAGTTCTGGTGTTCTCTCGCTTCTTACACATATCTTTATCAGCCTATTTCCACTTATGGTTTCAGTTAACACGACATTGTCTACTACACCCTCTTCTCCGTATCTTATGGTTTCAGACGTTTCTCTTCTGTTTTCTGTTTCTGCCATAAAGCTTTCGACAGGACCAAAGAAACGCAGGGGTGAGATTTTACCTACTAATACATCGCCGGACTCGACTGTGATCTCCCTGTTTACTATACCGTCGGATGCAAGATTGGCATAGGCTTCTTCTTCTCTGTAACCGCTAATGCTTTTGTCAGGTATTTTTATTTCATCTTTTTCAATGCCCCAATATTTTTTCTCTTCTGTTGAGTAATTCCTGAAAAATACAGACCTGCCAAGGCCTCTTTCGACAGAGCCTTTGTTGAACACAATGCCGTCCTCCATGTTGTATCCTTTGTAGCTCATTATTGCTATTACAATATTCTGGCCTTGTGGATGTTTGTCAATATCAAGTTCTTTGCTGACTGTTGTACTTACAAGCGGAATCTGCGGTGAAATAAGTATATCTGACTTGGTGTCAGTTCTCAGCATGAAATTGGTAGCGTAAATGCCAAGAGCCTGTCCGCTCATCTTTGCACCGAAGTTTACTCTATCGCCTCTGTTGTAAGGTGCAAATGGTACTAGAGAAGCAGATAAGCCAAGCATGACACCTGGATTAATTTCCACATGTGTGTGATTTTTGTTTAGGTCTTCTTCTTTCAAAGCAACAAGCGCATTGTTTTCTTCTTCTGCATCCAGATATTCTGCTATGCCCTGTTTCATAAGGTCGTCCCATGTCATTTCATTTTTTTCAAGCTTTTCTATATGTTTGTCAGTCAGTTTAGATTTTCCGTTTTCTACTATTATCAATGATCTTTGCAACCTGCCTGAGTCTGCGTTTATATGGATTTCCTCGAATTCCGGAACCAATACAACATTAATATAAGGTGATATCATGCCGCTTCTTCTTTTTTCTCTAAGCTTTTTCACAAATTGCTCTGGATCGCTGATAGTTCCTATTACCCTACCGTCAAGAAATACTGCGTTAGTGCCGCTCTCTTTTTTGATCATATCCTCTATTAATTTTACATCCTTCTCGCTTGCTGTGTCTGATATAACAGACATGAGGGCCAGATATTTTCTAAGACCGATATTAACTCCTTCTGGTGTTTCCTCTGCGCATAACCTGCCCCAGTGTGTTGCGTGAAGGGCTCTTGCCTCGAAGTGTTCTTGTGCTGAAGATAATGGGGATATAACATTTCTCAGGTGCGCGATGGTTCTTATCATGTTGGTTCTTTCCAATCGCTGAGAAACACCTGTTCTGCCACCAACCCACTGTCCAGTTGCCATGTGTGAAATTATTCTTTTGGTCAGGTAATCGCTTTCAACAATACTTTTAATTGAAGGCATCTTGCCTCTTTTGACCAATTTCTGATAAGAATACATGATTCTGCTTACAAGGCCGTATTTGCCAAGAAGAATTGAGCGGAAAAGTATTTCCAAGAAGTCACTAACAGATCGCAAACGCTTATTTCCATAATGGTCAATATCCTGTTCCTTTATCTCTTCGAGACCAAGGCGCAATAATTTTCTTATAACCTTTGACAGATACATTGCTTTTTCAGATCTGTTTTTCTTTTCTTGTCCCAGATGTGGTAAAAGATATTTGTCAAGGACATCGTTTATTCTTTTTTCCCGATATTCTTTTTGCGGGACTTTAAGCCTATTGCCTATGAAGTTCTTAGCATCCTCTTCTGATTTGATATCATATTCATAGAGATTGAAGTAGATTTCCCGAATCTCGTTCTCATTAGCTGATATTGCTTCTACAATTTCTTTATCTGTTTTCAGACCAAGGGCTCTTAAAAGTATTACTACTGGCAGTTTTTTTAGATTTGCAAATGATACAGTAATTATTCCGCCTTTCCTTTCTAATAAGTGTCTTTGGACAAAGGATGAGGATTCGCTGTTTATTCTCGCTGTTTCTATATCACCCTTTACCTCTATTATCGGACGGTTAGAAAGAACTTCTTCAACCATTACTAAAACTCGTTCAGTGCCGTTTATTATAAAGTATCCACCTGGGTCATCCGGGTCTTCTCCGTTTTCAATAAGTTCTTCTTC
>CAIKBN010000084.1 GCA_903825675.1 uncultured archaeon | reverse complement strand
GTTTATCAGACCTGCTTTGGTCCAGGCATATCAAGAATAGTGGCAGCAATAATTGCGCTTCACGGCGATGACAAAGGCCTAATACTGCCGCCTGATATCGCGCCTGTGCAGGTTGTTATTGTGCCTATTCTTATCAAGGGCAAGGAAGAGGATGTTACTAAAAAATCAAAAGAGGTTTATAAGAAGCTGAAGCAATTCAGGACAGAGCTGGATGAGAGAGACTACAGGCCTGGGTTTAAGTTTAATGAATGGGAAATGAAAGGCGTTCCTTTAAGAATAGAGATAGGGCCAAAGGATGTAGAAAAGGGGCAGGTAACCTTGGTAAGAAGGGATAATAGCAAAAAGTTCTGCGTAAAGGAGGCAGAGATAGAGAAAGAGGTTGGCAAGGAGCTGGATGACATAACAAACAACATAAAGGAAAAGGCTGGCAACAACTTTGAATTAAATATAAAAGAAGCCAAAGATTTTGACGAATTGAAAAAGCTGGTAGAAAAAGGCGGTTTTGTAAGAACTGAATTCTGCTCTATAGCCAAAGACGGCGAGGCTTGTGCTGAAAAAATAGAAAAGGGTCTTTCTGCAGAAGTCCGCGGCGTATTATTTGAAAAGAATGAGAAACCAAAAGGCAAGTGCATCTGCTGCGGAAAGCCTGCAAAGCATGTTGTTTACATTGCGAAGGCTTACTAAAATTTTATATTCTGGGAAAAGCATTATAATTCTTAGTGATACAATGGGAATGCTTGATGATATTCATGGCGACAAGAGGTTCTTTGTTCGCGACGGGACTGTTATAAAGAACATTAAGGAGCTTGAAATTGCATTAAAGAAAATGAGTTATGATACCTTTGGTTATCATGCTAATGAGAATAAGAATGATTTTGCAAATTGGATAAAGGATGTTATAGGTGACGAGGAATTAGCAGAGCTTGTAAGTGATAAAACAAAAACCATTGCTTCTATACTGATTGGAAAAAAGATTGAGAAGGTCAGGAGGCTTACAGGCGGCAAATGCCCTCATGTATCACCGATTTTAGAGTGCCTTACAGGCGGCTGCGGCAATGCCAACTGCCTTGACCCATATTTTCATGAAAACTGCAAGTTCAGGATGAAAAGGAATATGTGATACAGACTTACAGAAAAGTTTGATCAAAACATTTTTCGTTTTTGCTCAAGCTGAAACGAACCGACGCACTTTAGTGCGTCTATTTGTTCAAAGCTCGATAAATAACTTTAAATACTTCACTCCAATTAAACTATTGAAGTCAAATTCTAATCATAAAGTGATAAGATGCAGGAAGAAAAGCTGAAAACCGGTACTACGACACTTGGATTGGTTTGCAAGGATTGTGTTATTCTTGCAAGCGAGACACAAAGTACTCTTGGTTATATGATTTCAAGCAAGCATGCAGAAAAAGTCATCCAGATAGATGACAAAATAGCGCTTACAGTAGCTGGTGGGGTTGGCGATACTCAGGCATTGATAAGGCTGCTTAAAGCAGAGATAAACATATACAAGTTAACAAGGAATTCAGAATTCACTGTGCAGGGAGTAGTTACTCTGCTTTCTAATATACTGCAGTCTGCAAGATATTACCCATACATGGCTATGCTGGTTGTAGGTGGTGTTGACAAGAATGGCACACACATCTATAGCGTAGATCCAGTAGGCGGGATAGAAAAGGATAATTATGTAGTTACAGGCTCAGGCTCTCCTATAGCAATCGGCGTTTTAGAAGACAAGTATAAGGAGAACATGGTCAGAGAAGAAGGCATTGAGCTTGCTGTCCGTGCAATACGCTCAGCAAAGGGAAGGGATATATTTTCAGCTTCAGGAAAGGAGATTCTTGTTGCTGTTATAGACAAGAACGGAGTAAACTTTGTTGACAAGGAAAAGATAAAGGAACTTGCAAAATAAATTAGCATAATATTTTTCTAAACAAACTTGATTTTAGTCTTGTTAGAATAAGGTGTTTTAAAAATGAGATGCCGTGTATTTCATGAAGCATCTCAATTCAAAACAGAAATATATGAGGTGTTTTGAAATTGAAGATAATAGAGGATATAAGTTCAGCGTTGCCAAAGAACGCAATGATAAGCGACATATGCTACGAAGGCAGTGAGATAATACTATATACCAAGAACAAGGAGTTCTTCAAGACTTGTACCGAATTGATAAAAAAGATTGTGAACAAGGTAAAGAAGCGGATAGAAATAAGGGCAGACCCTTCTATTGTTCTGGACGAGGAAAAGACAAAGGAATTGATCAAGAGCGTTGTTCCAAAAGAGGCTGGCATTGCAGACATATATTTTGAGCCAGAATTTGCAAAGGTGGTAATACACTCTGAAAAGCCAGGGCTGGTTATAGGTAAGAACGGAGAAACATTAAATGAGATCAGGGAAAAGACCTTTTGGACACCTAATATTAAGAGAGCGCCTGTCATAGACTCAGAGGTCATAAGATCAATAAGAAAGATGCTGCACAAAGAAGCTGGCTACAGGAAAAAATTCCTGAACGAGCTTGGAAAAAAGATATACACACCTGGCAAGGAAGTAGACTGGATAAGGTTTACAGCACTTGGCGGATTCAGAGAAGTTGGCAGATCCTGCATACTTCTGCAAACACCACAAAGCAAAGTTCTCTTGGACTGCGGCTTGTCTGTGGCATCTAATACCAAACAATTCCCTTATTTAGATGCGCCGGAGTTCAATATCCAGGGGCTTGATGCTGTGATATTATCACATGCCCATCTGGACCATGCTGGAATGGTTCCGTACCTTTATGAGTATGGATACAGGGGGCCGCTTTATTGCACAAGGCCAACAAGGGATCTTATGGCATTGCTTGATCTGGACTATATTCAGATATGCCAGAGGGAAAACAAGAAGCCACCTTATTCTTCCAAGGGAATAGAAGAGGCAATAAAGCACTGTGTTGCATTAGAATACGGAGAGGTTTCAGACATAACATGTGATATGCGATTAACCTTACAGAATGCAGGTCATCTGCTCGGATCTTCAACATCGCACATCCATATAGGCGATGGTCTTTACAATGTGCTTTATACAGGCGATCTAAAATACGAAAAGACAAAGTTGTTCGAGAAAGCATCAACTGATTATGCAAGGGCAGAAACAGTTATTATAGAATCCACATACGGAAGCAGCGAAGATAGCCTGCCATCACATACAGAAGGCGAGGAAAATCTCGTAGATATTGTCAAGAAAACTATTGAAAAAGGCGGGCGTGTTCTTGTGCCTTGCTTTGCAGTAGGAAGAAGCCAGGATGTCATAGCGATACTTGCTGACAGCAATATCGATGTGCCAATCTATTTGGATGGCATGCTATGGGATGCAACTGCTATTCATACTGCTTATCCTGAGTTCATGGCAAAAAGCGTGCAGAACCAGATACTGCACAAGGGGAAGAACCCATTCATAGACCCAAGGCTAAAGGGAATCGGGTCATCAAAGGAGAGGGAGGCTGTTTTGAACAGCGTGCATCCAGCAGTTGTACTTTCAACATCAGGTATGCTGGTAGGCGGTCCTGCTATAGAATACCTACAGAATTTTTCAGAGAAACCTAACAATACTCTGCTATTCGTAGGATACCAGGCAGAAGGAACAATGGGACGAAGAATCCAGAAAGGCTGGAAACAGATACAATTGGATAATGGCAAGAGCATTGAGCTAAAGCTTGGCATAGAAACTGTCCAGGGCTTAAGCGGACATTCTGACCAGAAACAGCTACTCAGCTTTATAGAGCATCTGAAAAACAAGCCTAGGAAGATGGTGATCAACCACGGCGAAAATAGCAAGTGCGTTGATCTAGCAAGAACCATTCACAAGATGCTTAAGGTAGAGACGAATACGCCTAAAGACTTGGAAACTGTGAGACTGAAGTAATAAGCTTAAATACATTTATTTTATCTTTTTCTTATGTCAATGTCTAGAATAGTTGAGCATGCCATCATAAAAGTTGCAAAAAAACCAGAAGAATTCATTTCTCCTGGTATTGGAAAAGCCAGAGAAATTTACAAGGTTTTGAAAGAACTTTATGATGGATTAGCTGAAAGGCTAGAATCAGGTAGTGTTAAATTCCCATATTCATTGAATTGTGTAAATAGAGAACTTATAGGCATGGAAAGAAATTTGATAGAAGCTTCGGATGGTTATTCACTTAATTACGAGCGCTATGCTTCTGATAATGTTGATTCTATCCTTAATTCCCTTGCCTTTGTTGATAAATATTTTGCTCCTAAGAGACTTTAGACATACTTACAACCGCACCGTTCATAACATGTCTTGTCGTTTAATTTTAACAACTGGCATAGATCATTTACGCTGTAAACCTTTTCTTTTTCATCGTCAGGATCCTGATAGTGAAGTATAGGATCTGAAAAATTATGGCTATTGCATTGGTATGTGGTATTCCAGACCTCGCATGCCCTGTTGAAAGCAGCTTTCCTTAATAATTCTGGCTGAGGTGCAGGATACGGTGTTATCATATAAATCAAAACAGAAACAACAAATATAACTAAGAGCACTATGCCTGCTATTGCTGCAATCCGCAATAAATCCTTTGCAAGG
>CAIKBN010000083.1 GCA_903825675.1 uncultured archaeon | reverse complement strand
TCGTTGTGGTTGTTGTCGTGAAAGTATAAGTTCCGCTTTCCTGGAAGCAGTATAAATTAAATCGGACATCACAATGTGTTCCTCCATTATTAGTCCAAGCTAAATCGGTCCGATCAGTTCTGCCATCAATAGTCTGTGAAGCTGTTGTATCATCAGTCCACCCTAAGCAATCATGAATAAATGAAACCCAACTTCCATCTTCTCTGGTGTTTGTCCATACAAGACGAGTTCCTGATATTCCTGTCTCATCGATATTTATAGCATGGTCTAAGGTTCCGTCAGTAAGGTCGTTCCAGCCATTAGCCACAACACTGCCATCAAATAAGACATAGTTACCTGACCAATGAGTTAGCCTATCTTTAGCGCTAACGTTGGTTGTTGATAGCCAAGCTTTAAAGGTACCATATATACCAGCTTCGTTCGCTAAGGCTTGGCATTTTGCATCTGCCCCATCTAAACCACCTAAGCTGCCGTTATAAGTCTGAGAACTTACAAAAATTAATTTTGATGGAGTAAATGTACCTTGGTCTTGGAAGCAATAAATTCTCCGGTAGAAGCTACATTTTTCACAAGTAGAGTATGTCCATTGAGAATCAGCCTTGGTGCAAGAACCAACACATGCGCTTACAAAAACATCAGTAGTCCAGTTCGAACAGTCAAAACTATTGCCCGGTATCCCAGTGAATTTGTCCACACCATTAGTACCTGTGCCTGTCCATACTCTCATATCATACTCAGTACCTGTACATGCATTGCCTTTTTCATCAATATTAATTGCGTGATCCAAAGTGCCATCAATAAGATCATTCCAGCCATTGGCAACTATTGTACCATCACGTAATATATAATTAACCGACCAGTGAGTTAATCTATCTTTTGCATTAAAATAATCTGTAGATAACCATGCCTTGAATGTAGAACCTGATGATAAACCCGGGATGTTAGCAGCATTAGCTAACTGCTGGCATTTGGCATCTGCCCCTGCTAAATTATCTAAGCTTCCATTATAAGCATTAGAGCTTACAAAAACAAGCTTTTCTGCATTAACACCTGTGCTGAGTAAAGCAATAGAAATACCTAAAAACAATAAAAAATTACCCTTTCTCATACATATATTTATTATCCCTATTTAAAATAAAAATAGTTACCTGCTATGCCCCTCTTTTCCTATAAGCGGCACAAAAACATAATAACCCAGGAATGTTTTTTTTACTTTGTCGTCCTTCTCAATTAAAAACATCTCATCAAGCAATGTTATTACTAGCTTTCCGCCTTTCTTTAGCTGCTTTACCAGCGAGTTCGGTACAGATGGTGCAGACGCAGTCACTATTATCCTGTCATATGGCGCTTCTTTTTCATAGCCAGTGCTCCCATCATAAACAACTACCTCTGCATTACTGTAACCAGCCTTATTGAGATTAGCCCTGGCCATATCAGCTAACTTCTGTATTCTCTCTGCTGTGATTATCTTCCCTTTTTTTCCAATTATCTCAGCAAGTATAGCTGCCTGATAGCCTGAACCTGCGCCTACTTCCAGTATCTTTTGGCCCTTTTTCGGGTCAAGCGCCTCAGTCATGAAAGCAACAGTAAGCGGCTGCGATATCGTCTGCCCCTCGCCTATAGGCAGCGGATAATTATCGTATGCATGATCGATGTAATCAGCCAGAACAAAATCCTCGCGAGGCACCTTCCTGAAGGCCTCTATTATATCCTCTCGTTTAAGCACACCTTCATTTATCAATTCATAAATAAGTGCTTCCTTTGCTCTCATTAAATCAGTCACATCAGTCATAATTACACCATCTAATTTATCAAAAGTAAAATTAAATAGCTTGAAGTTGATTAGAAAAAACTATCTTTTTACAGCCCATCTTATTGAATCCATTCTTGAGAATATTTCGCCTCTAGATCCTTGCCTATTTTTTTCATATACGAATCTTACTGTATCAGGTGTGCCTTGTTTGTAAGTTTCCCTTCCATCAACCTTTGTATGCCAACCGAAACGAACCGAGCCATCAGGACTATACACTTCAACCAAGTGATATGCATGGCCGCCTAGATTCTTTTCAGATACTCCTAATTGTAGTTGGTCATATGGTTTTCTGATACTCTCTATTGTCACTTCCATGCCAAGCTCTTCCATATATACTTTCCAGTTTCTTGCTGTTCCACTTACATCTGTTTTCTTTTCCTGATGACTTTCTATGATTTTAGCCTTGTAACCCCTGAATATTCCTGGAAATTCTGTGGCAAGCTGCTGCAGATATGAGCCAGGAAACAGATTTAATTCCAAGCTCATATTAGGAGCAATAAGAGCAGAAATGTTGCTTTTCTTCACCATTTCTGTTAGTTTTGCTTTGTCACCATTAGTGCCTCCAAAGACAAACGGTATTTCATGTTCTATATATAAAGCACCAAGTTCTTCCATTTTTCCTTTGCTGAAATCTGCTATTACCAGATCTGGATATTTTTTCTTCATTAACGGAAGGTATAATTCATGCCTCTCAGGCTCAAATAATTCTATTCCTATGTCGGATATTGTAACCTTCTTTGGCTGATCAGGCCCTGTTAACGCATATTCTATTAATCTCATATCCTTTTGGCTTGCTATACCCTCTGCTGCCTTGGTTGCCATATCACCAGGCAAGCCAGTCACTGAAACCGGAATTACATTCTCAGCCCTACCGACTTTTTCTAGAAGATTATCAATAGCTTGAAGAGGATCTGATACCATTCTTAATCACTTCACATGCCTGTATTCCCACAGCCTTTTATCAATGCTGGGCTCTGGATTGAAGAAATCTTTTATTGGACCAAATAAATAATCAGGATCAATATCATATTTACCATCATATAGCTTGTATAGGATTGAGCCAACCTGTTCTACCCATTCGCTCTCAAAAAGAAATCCCATCGGTGACCTAAGATCAGGAGAGCTTATCATACCCAATTCATAAGCAGTTCTCTGGACAGACTCCGGATTTCTGTAAGTATCGCGTGGTACCCATACCTGATTTTTGCCAATTTGTACGAAATACCCTGTATTATCTTTGATGCCTACAACCTTGTTTAGATCCGCCAATGCCTTGTCAATCTTACCTGCTTCATCATAATTTCCTTCTAAGGCTAATCTAGCCATATCAGAATAAGCACGTGGAAATATATTCGACCATACAGAAATTGCACCAACACCCTCGATTTCAGGATTCGACATCATTTTAAGCGTTGCAGGATCATCACCTGAAATTATTTTAAATCGGTGCTTATCAAAGTTATATCCCGCTTTAGCTTCTTTTCTAAGAGCCTTCCAGTAACTACCGTCTTCTTTATATTCAGGATGATCGTTTGATTTGCCACCTGTTGCATCCTTTGTTCCTATAATATTCGGAAATTCTGAACAAAGACCAACAACAACCTCATGCCTTATTATTGGATGCCCTCTACCTGGAATATTATAAATTATTACCTTGCAACCCGGAGCAGCCTTAGCAACTTTTTCGAAATAATCAGCAAAACCCTGTTGCGAAGGGCAGTTATAATATCCGGTTACATGCAGTGTTGCATACGCTCCAATATCAGCTGCATGTTTTGTAGCTTCTATACCTTCTACAGGATTATTAGAACCAGCACCAGCAATCACAGGTACTTTTCCATCAGCTATCTTGACGGCATCAGAAATAAGTGCTTCATGTTCATTCCAGCTTAAGGTAGGGCTCTGTCCTGTAGTGCCACAAGGCAAAAGGCCATGTATTCCATAAGCAACCTGATATCTCACCAGTTGCCTGAAATCATCTAGAGTAGTCGGTGTTATCAGGGCTGTCATCATGCCTTCGCATTTTTCGGCCATTATCTCCACATCCACTATCTAATATTACTAAACCCTATCCTTAAAAAAATATTATCGCGCGCAAAGAAATTACGATAAAATTACGAGAGAATTACAGCATATCTATTTCTTCTCTTCACGGCTGCTTGACGCCTTTGGCGTCTGTTCAATCATCACAGCATTAACAGTTCCGCCTTGGCCAGGCCTGCTTGTTACACGAGCTTTTCCTAAATCCGTTTGTATTATCGCGCCCTTGGTTATTATATTTCTTCTCACAAAATGCGGGTCAGCAGAATTCTCCAGAACTGTTGTTATCTTTGCTTTTTTGGCTTTGCCGTCTATCATTATATTTGCAACATTGCCTGCCAATGCCAATACTTTATTTTCACCGCCTAACCTTCTTATTTTCCTGGTTCTCGCTTCACCAAGATGCATTGGCATGTAATCTCGTCCGCGCTGCCTCTTTTTTTTCTTGCTTATTCTGCTAAGTAATTTTCCTGTTACCTTTGTTTTAGATCTCATATGCCACTGTGACATTTTCAAAAACCCTGTTACAATAAGTCGATCGAGCAAATATTTAAATTTATAGTTGTATGGTTATTAAGCATAATGAGTTTTTTGATTTGGAGGTTTTAAAGTAATGGAAAGGCCTATAGACGTCCTGAACAACGCAAAAGGCAAAAGGGTTCTCGTCAGACTGAAAAGAGGAACAGTAATATCTGGCATCCTTCAGGCCATGGATCTGCATCTAAACATGTGGCTTGAGGACGCAGAGCAGTCAGAGGATGAGCAAAAAACCAAGCTGGGAACCATACTTGTAAGGGGCGACAACATAATCTACGTTTCTCCGGAAAAGGTAGAGTAAGCACAAAATCTTTGTTGATTAATAGTTGATTTGGGTAGATGTGAATATAAACTTTATATCTTTTTTGTCTATAGTTGTTGGTATGACGACAGCTGATGCAGTATCAGAACTTATAGCTTTCATGAAGAAAGAGGGAATAACGGTAATTGTAAAAAAGGGTAGAACTATTTACGATGAGGCACCTAACTTGATGAAATATCTGAAACAAAATTACGGAGAATTAAAAATTGAAAGGCTGAAAGGAAACCCACGCAAAGAGATTGTAGGCGTGATGTGTCATGAAATGGAAACGCATGAACATGCATACAAGATTTCATCAAGCACAAAACCGATAGGCTGTTATAGATTTAGCTTAGAACCTATCGATTGTGATATTCTAGAAAAAAGCTTTGAATTTTATAATGATGGCAAAAAATTACTATGGAAACCGGGCAGAAACAGAATAGATAAACATAGAGAAATACCATTTCCTTAACTAACAAACCTTTATATCTCTTGCCATGCTTAATTCTAAAGTAATTCGGTGATTAGCATGTCAAAGGGTACGCCGTCATTTGGTAAGCACAACAAGATAACACATATACGCTGCCGAAGGTGCGGTCGTCATTCTTACCACATTCAGAAGAAGAAATGCTCTGCATGCGGTTATCCAAGAAGCAAGATCAGGAAGGAAGCCTGGAGATGGAAACCCTTTAACCGAAGCAAGAGACGCGACCTTAAAATACCGCATATGAAGGTAAAAACCGCCAGAATGGGCAAAAAGAAAATAAAAAGATAATATTTCTACCTAAGGGATGGTGAAACCCATCAGGAAGGGATATCCCTTCCTACGGGAATGGGCAAAAAGAAAATAAAAAGATAATATTTCTACCTAAGGGAAATAGTGGAAGGCGAAATAGATAGACGCACGGAATGCGTCAATTCGTTTTTCCATTTTGGGTCAAGAAAACAAAACGACGCAAAAACAAACAGAAACACTTCATGCTTCAGACCATTTTGCGTCAATTCAGTTCTGGAAAAGGATTGATATGGCTGACATACACAAGCCTTTTGTTGCTCTTTTTATAGCATTCATAGGCAGTTTATTTGTCTATACCCAAATAGAAAAAATCATTCCATATTCATGGGTATTAGCTGTCATAATATTCGTTCTGATTTATGCAGGAGTTGTCTATTTGCTAAGAATATAAATTTTAACATCTTATTAATAAGATATGCCAGCCAGTCAAGCTTATCATATAAGGACAGAAGAACAGCGTTCACCTGGTCTTTGTCTTGATATCCGTACCTTGGACTCTCTTCTCGTTTACGATAAATGGCCGATGTTACTAGGATATACACCAGAGCCTGAGAATAACAGATTAGGTGAAATATGGTGTTATCCAGTTCCTTCATCAGCTTATGATAGAGTAATGGCTCTTATTCATGGGCGAACATCATACGAAGGCCAAGCTCTACGAGGAGAGATCATCAAAGAGTTGTGGCTCGATCCAGATCGCGTGGAAAGAATACAGCGAAATTACAGACCTAATTTTAGAGAATGCGAACCAATTTATAATGTTACAAGACGTGTAGAACTGCCCTGGGATTATGAAGGCTCAACAGAACAATTGCTTGCCATCCTCTCTAATAAT
>CAIKBN010000082.1 GCA_903825675.1 uncultured archaeon | reverse complement strand
TTTTCTTCGATAGTTTTGTAGTTGAAGATGTAACTTGGGCCATGACTTACAAAAAACTTATGTAAGTTTCTCCAAGCATGTATTTTGAAATATTTGCACTCTTCTAAAATATCATGTTTAGGAAACGCTTCAGTAGCTATTTTGGCAAAAGCCTTTAGGTCGCTCATCTTCCCGTATCTAATCTTTATTTTCATTTTCAAAACACCGTTTTGAATTGAGATGCGATAATGCACATAATGCATCTCATAATAATTCAACAACCTTTTTTGCGTTAGTCAGTATCCTGTTCTCATAAGAAGCGTTCGTCTCTTCCTCGAGTTTTTCCTCTTTGAGCACGTTCATTAGCGCAGTTGTTAATTCCTCCTCATTGCCATCTACTTTTATCTGGCCCAGATGCTGCTTTATGATATCCTTTTCCATTTCCTCAATTCCGATATTATCTTTTATCTGTACTTCCTCAAACTCTTTTGCAGTAAGCTTGCTCACATTCTTTTTAACAGACCTAGCTCCCTTGTCGCAAGCCCTGGAAATAATTCTCTTGAAATCTATATCAGTGGGCCTGCCGCTTTCTAGGCACCCGCTGATCTTAAGTAGAACTATTTTATCCTCTAAATCTGCTGTTTCTATTCTTTCCATAATCTCGCTAGTCATTCCAGCAACCGACTTGTTCTCAGCATCAATCCCAATAAGAACAACATCGCATATCTTAACAGGTATATGCTTTGTGGTTATTTTCCCATTAACCTTAACAAGGAAGAAGCCAGGATTGCATTTTTCAAGCTCCTGGAAATTTGTCGGAAATAATGCACCTGGAAATACCAATTTACCATCTTCGGAAACAAAAACATTATGCACATGACCGCTTGCATAATAATCCATGCCTTTTGGCAGAAGTGAGAGCGGGATCGCTGCCATTTCCTTTAGATGTTTAGGCCTGTATTCCTCTACTGCTGAATGGAACATGAAGATCTTGAAGCCATCCTCGTGGCTGCATTCCATGTTCTCAAAAAGCTCTTTCTCCAAGCCGCCTTTTCTTCCAACAATTCCTGCAATCTTTGCGCCAGTTCTCTTATCTTCAGTAAAACTAAGTTTTATCCTTCCATCTATCTCATCATATTTTGCCACATCTATAATGAGTCCAGCATGCTCCAGCACAGATAGCATTGTCTTTCTTGTTGGCGAAAAATCATGCGAGCCTGCAATTGTATATACAGGTATGCCCCTGTCTGCGCATTCCTTTAGTTTGCCTACTGCGTCTCTTAGTATATCTATAGACGGTATCGATGTATCAAATAGGTCGCCAGCAATAAGAATGAAATCCACGTCCTCATCTATGCAGATATCAATTGCTTTTCGAAAAGCATGAAGCGACAGCTCTTTTAGTTCCGGATGATTGCTCCATGATCCAAGATGGCAGTCAGCCATGTGCGCAAACAGCATAAGAAATAAGAAGCGATAAAAATACTTAAAGGACTTTCGGAAAAGTTGTCAATTAAAAATGTTAAACAGCTTATATGTAACCTTCTTCTCGCAGAGATAACGTTGCTTTCCTGCCCACAAGAAATCCCAGTTTTCTATCCCCTCTAAGCTGTTCTACAGTAAAGGAATTAAAAGGAAAATCAGATGATGGATAACAAGTTGGGCAATTGATTTTTTCCAAACTTTCTGGCATATGATGATCAACAAGAATTACTGTACCACAATCCCCACACCTCAAATAGTAAAATAAGGTTACATCATTTCCCCCGAAGCAATATAATTTATCATCAGCCATATCAAATGAATAAAACCAAACTTTATAACCTTATTCATTCAGTCGTCGTAAAATTGTATTTTTCTTTTCCGCTCGTCTGGAATATACGCTTCTTGTCGTTCTTTTTGCCCGAGTTCACAACATCACCGATAAATATTACATGGTCTCCCATTTCTATCTCAGTGGCAAGCATGCATTCCATGAAAGCAGAGCACTGCTTTATTATAGGGCATTTCACTTTAACAGCCTCTTCCT
>CAIKBN010000081.1 GCA_903825675.1 uncultured archaeon | reverse complement strand
GGTCTCCACAGATTTCGCATCTCCATAACTTTATCATTTTATCGCCCTTGCTGAAAATATTAAAAAATTAGCCTATTTCTTCTTTTTCTTTTTTGTGCTTTCGCAACAACCACAAGCCATTTTATAACCTCCTATTTTTTATTATAGTGAACCAACAAAATAATGACGATATTATTTTTGTTGTTCGCTATTTGTGAAACAAGTTATAATATCCTGATTGTTTCCTTATTTCACAATAATTCTTTCACTGAATGCTTAAAAATCAATCATATCTTGTCTTAACGAGAGCAGAAATAGACTTTTCTGAACTTATCTTTCTCCATATGACATATACAACTATTGCTATTGAAATAATTACGACACCTACAATAATTGGTTGACCCCCTACAGAAACCTCACAAACCTGTTTTTCTTGTCAACAATTATGTTCTTCGCTTTTATAGGCTTGTCAGTTAATTCAAAACCCATTACAATTATCTCTTCCCCTTTCTTGATTAAAAGTGAAGCAGCGCCATTCATGCACACAATACCAGATCCTCTCTTGCCAGGAATAACGTAAGTCTCTAATCTTGAACCGCTTGTATTACTGACAACGAGAACCTTCTCGCCAGACCAAAATCCAGCTTTTTCTATCAGATCCTCATCAATCGTAATGCTGCCTATGTAATTTAAATCAGCATCTGTTACTGTTGCTTTGTGAATCTTTGACCTTAATACCCAACGCATGCTTAACTGCAGTCACGAATCTTATTAAACCTTTCAGGCAAGAGACATATTAATTATATAGTCCTATACTGTGATATCATGCCTCAGGCAGTTTTGCCAAGCAAGAAAATTGTAATTTATGTAGACAGTGGAGAAAAGTGCAATATAAATACTATTCTTGAAAAGCGTTGTGAGCTGCGCAGCAAAAGATTAATTGTTGCTGACTATGTTTTAAGCAAGAATGTAGCATGCGAGCGCAAGACCAAAGAAGATTTTCTGCAGAGCATAGTCGACGGCCGCCTTTTCAGGCAGTTAGCAGATTTAAAGCAGAGGTATCCTAGTCCATTCCTTATAATAGAAGGTCCGAGTCCGCTTGAGAACAATAGGAACATACATCCCAATGCCATCCGAGGTGCAATAGCATCAATTGCTATAGAGTTCGCTGTACCAATAATATGGACACAAAGCCAGCATGAAACAGCTGAAATGCTCTACGCCATAGCAAAACGGGAGCAATTGCAGATAAAGCATGCTATAGCAATAAGATGCAAGAAGAAAGCCAAGTCAATGAACCAGGTGCAAGAATTCCTTGTTGCAGGCCTTCCAAAGGTAAGTGGCACCATAGCAAAGCGAATGCTAAAGTATTTTAACACTCCTGAAAAAGTATTTACATCAGAAAGCAGCGAACTAATGAAAATACCCGGTGTTGGAAAAAAATTAGCAAAGCAGATCCGAGATATTTTAACAAAAAAATATGAAAAATCAATATTAGAGGATTGATATGCATCATCTATTAGCAAGAAGTGTCATAATATCCCTTATTATAATATTACTTGGTATCGTTGCAATAATACAGATAAACAACGATTTCACATCAAATGTGAGAATAGTAACAGGTGTTTCAGACACGATAAAAATCATGAACTCGCTCGGAATTCTTGTTGCAGCTTTTATAATCGCATGCATATACCTCTTAGCTCGTTCTCTGCCTAAGAAAAGAACTGTTAAGAAGAAACGTACGACAACGAGAAAAGCATCCAGAAGGAAGAGATAAAAACCTTAATTTCGTTTCCGAAGTTCTTACAACCGGCTTTTTTAGATAACGATGAAGTTGTTTTAGCAGTGCCTGAAAGGAAAGTCCCAAACGGCTTAAAGCTCGTCTAAGGCTTAATATTATCAGATACTTCAAGTTATCATTTGAGAGTAAGGCTTTGAACCCGTCATCTTAATTATTACTCCCTTTCATTCTTTCTAAAAATGATTGAAAGAGCAAATCCAAACCCCAAGCCTAAAAGAGTCAAACCCGGTACAGCAAAAGGATTCAAAGTAAAACCAAATGTCAACATACCTAATCCTACACCAGCAATTACTCCTGCAGGTATCCATCTGTCACTGATTCTGGATCTTTTCTTCTCTTCTCTAGCCATTTTTCCACCTCTAATTAAATTATTCAATACTACTATATATAAAATCGTGGCTTATACCTTTCCCTGAACATGAGAAATAATCATCCTCGCCTGACAACATCGACTTTTTAAATTTATCAACCAAGATTCTTTTTCATGTTCTATGCATCCAATAGCTTTGTAAGCTATAATTATCCGTTAAAGGAAGCTGATGTTATATTTTTAGGCGTGCCCTTCGCTTCAACCTCTATAAGCAAGAACTCAATGTATGGACCAGTAATGGTAAGGGAAGCATTAAAATTGAAAGAAGACTTCATAAAAGACGTAAACCTTTTTGAAAAACTGAAGCTATGCGATCTTGGTGATCTAGAAATAGTTCCAGGAAGCTATGAACTTACTGCAAAGAGGATAAAGGAAACTATACAAGACCTACTAAGCATAAACAAAAAAGCCTTCCTGAATTT
>CAIKBN010000080.1 GCA_903825675.1 uncultured archaeon | reverse complement strand
ATGCTTGCTGTATTGGCATTTTTAGGCTCTTTGTTTTTACCTGTTATTAAGATAGTTTTGCCATTAAAGCAATTCGTGGTCATTGTTCATTATGTATTTGTTTTGTTTGGTGTTAGTGTTGGATCATTTGGCCTGCTTGGCAAGGAGGTCATGAACAGGCGTTTCGGCCAGGCAAGTCTTATAGCATATTCTTCAAGGACCTTACCTGTTTCTGAAAAGAGGATATTTGTTAATTTCTTTGTAAAAGACATTATTTATTATTTCCTGTTATGGATAATTCCTTTTGTTTTGGGTTTTGCAATAGCATCGCCGCTGCTTTCAATAGGCTTGAATTATTCAAGCATACTGCTAATAACACTAACTCTTTCATTCCTGATAGGTCTATCTGTTGTTTTTTTCCTTTCAACAGTTTATGCACATTCGAGCAGATTGCTTATAGCAATGCTTGCAATAGCTGCTGTTGCACTATTTGCTTTGAATTATCTAAAAATTAGCTTGTTGTACATGCTGCCTTCCTTGTCATTTTTCTTTATGCCGTCTTACGTTCAGCTAGTGGCATGTCTGCTTATCATAATAATTCCAATATCGCTTTCTATGATCTTTCTTAAAATCGATTATCCTGAAAAAAAGAAGAGATTCAGAAATTCTCTTGCGGTTCTCACAAATTTATTATCATTCAGCAAATATTCAACTTTTATTTCAAAGGATTTCCTGGATCTTATGAGGAGTGGGGGTGGCCTTGGAAAGATAATATTCTCCTTTATTTTCCCAATAGCCATCATATGGCCTATGCTTCTCATTTTCCTGAAGTTCATACCAGTTGCAAACTTTCTTATGATATTCTCTGTGCTGCTGGGCGCGATCTCATCAACTATTTACAACTGGCTTACTGAGTTCGATCTTTTTACTTCGTATTCATTCCTTCCTGTAAGGATATCGACTCTAATAAAAAGCAAGCTGAGGGGCTATGCTATAATTAATTTGGTTTCAATAAGCATACTTATTCTGGCAGCATTCATGTCAGGACAGATTAATTATTTCATTCCGTCGTTTTTTGCATTCCTTGTAACCTCGATTTATACAGTAGCTGTTACCATATACCTGACAGGCCTGAATTCTAACATACTTATGTACAATGCAAAAATTTTCCTGGCATACATTGTTTCAGCATCTCCTATAATGCTTGTGCTGATGTTTGCCTCGATTATTAATCCAAATATTCTGCTCATAAGTCCTGTACTGCTGCCGTTATGCTATTATCTAATAAAGAAGGGTTATGATAAGTGGGATTCGAAAGATTATATGAGCTTTTAGATGAGATGCCAAATGCAACTATCGGCTAAAGCACATAGCAGCTATAAGCATCTCAATTCGAAACTACAATATACGAAGTATATTAGATGTTTCGAAAATGTAAAATTTTTACAATCAAGCACTAAGAATGACATCTCCTGTGTTCTTTGCAGATGTCTTTATGACTTCTTCCCATTATAATCTGCTTATGCAGAAGTCAAAAACAACAAAGAATAAACATTAACTTATTATTCGAGGGTCCTTTTTCAGTATACCTTCCAGCCATTCCTTGCTATTTTTCACAGGCTTCTTGCTAGCTTTTGCCTTACAATTACTTTTTGCCTGCTCTTGTATCTGTTTCAGCAGGCCGGGGAAGGGACAGTTTTCGTTTTTCATGGGAGAATGTTGAATTTAGCAATAAAAAAGCTTTGCTATACTCGAATGTTTATTTTAAGAACAATAAGATAATGCTATGCATGATCAATTATCTCAAGTATCTGCTTTTTGTTGTTCAGGAATTTTTTATATTCATTGAAATTCTTGAAAGCCCTTAGGAAGACAAGCCGATTCTGCTTGTCTATGGCATAGACTATATGGGCATGGCTGCTAACTGCCCGGAAGATGTGGTTGCCTTCAATGCTTTCTTCAAATTTATGCAGATGCCTGAAGTACGCATGGTTGCAGTCTATAATTAAAGCTGCATTAAAGCCTGGATAATCATGGCTGAAATGCTTGGAAACAATAACTGCAGATATATTTGGCCTGAGCTTTTGGAATATATCGCTGCAGTTAGAGCATTGCGGAACTTTTTCGCATGGTTCCATAGTTATACCTACTTCTATGGTAGTTACATAATGAATAAAAATTAATTATTAAAAACAAAAATAAACCCTCTGCATGATAAGAGAAGGAATATAACTATCTAATTATACCCTTTTCTTTGCAAAGCACTCCCGACAATACACAGGTCTTCCTTCCTGTGGCTTGAACGGAACTTCACATTCTGCCCCACAGCCTGCGCAAACTGCTTTGTGCATTTCTCTGGGACCGAATCTTCCTCCAAATGCCATTTGAATTAACCTCTTTTTATTTTATTCTTATTAGCCTACTGGCTATAAGGCAAGAATCGCGTTGATTCTTACCACATAATTTAATTATGGAAAGAGATTTAAAAGCAAAAAACTCTTTGTTTCTTCCTGATGAAGAATAACACAGCTTAGTTATTCCAATCTCTTGATGATATGCCAGCCGAACTCGGTTTTTACTGGTACTGACAGCTCGCCTTTATTGAGGGCGAAGGCAGCTTTTTCAAACTCTCTTACCATCTGGTCACGACCGAATGACCCAAGATCTCCGCCTTTTTTGCCTGAAGGGCATAAAGACTGCCTTGCAAGCTCGGAGAACTTTTTGCCTTTTTTTAGCTGGTCTAGTATCTGCTTGGCCTCTAGTTCTGTTTTAACTAATATATGCGCACAATGGATTTCCATTGTATTTCTTAGATGTATATGCTTATAAGTTTTTCAATAAGTAGCTATCGCCTTCTGTTGACAACGCGTCTGCCTCCAGGTTTGCTGCCAAAACGGCTACCGCCACTGAAACTTCTTCTGCCGCCAAAGCGATTACCGAAGCTGCGCTCACGCCTGAAGAATATCTGGCGCGGCTTGAAGTCCTGCGGCATTGCGGATTTTTCTACATCTATATATCGAACGATTTTCCTGAAGAATTCATGGTCCTGTTTGCTGAGCAGTGATATGGCCTTTCCTGTTTTGCCGAAGCGGGCTGTTCTTCCTATTCTGTGCGTATATTCTTCTACTGTTTTTGGTATATCGTAATTGAATACGTGAGATACGTTCTTTATGTCCAAGCCGCGCGCAGCCACGTCTGTGGCTACAAGGATATGCGGCTTGCCGCGATGAAAGCCTTCAAGTATGTTCATTCTCTTGCCTTGTTCCATGCCGCCGTGTAGTGGCTTTGCCTCTAATCCTGCGCGCTCAAGCTCAGTTGCAACAAAATCAGTTAGGCCGCGGGTTGCGCAGAATACTAATGCAAGATTAGGATTCTCCTTTTTTATTATGTATTCGAGAAGCGAGAGCTTTTCCTCCTGGATTATATCATAATAATAATGCTTCAGTAAATGATGGCTTATCTCCTTCTCACCTGTTATTTTTACAGGATTTTTCATGAATCTTTTTGCAATTTCGACAATCTCGTCAGGCATGGTTGCAGAGAAAAGCATGGTCTGCCTGTTTGCAGGCGTGTGCGATAATATCTTTTTTATGTCATCAATGAAACCCATGTCAAGCATGCGGTCAGCTTCATCAAGCACAAGTATCTTTATTTTATCCAGGCGCAAGGTCCCTCGCTGCATATGGTCTAGCATTCTGCCAGGTGTGCCTACAACTATTTCCGCACTCCGTATCTTATGCATCTGTGGCTCGATGGAAACTCCGCCGAATACAAGGGCTATGCTGAGATATTTATGCCTGCTGAATTTCTGCATCTCTACGCCTACTTGGTTAATAAGCTCTCTTGTAGGCCCTATTATTACTGCCTGGATGCCTTTACCATGCTCTACTTTCTCAGAGATAGGCACGCCAAAAGCTGCGGTTTTGCCGCTGCCTGTTATTGACTGGGCGATAACGTCCTTGCCATCAAGTACAGACGGAATGACCCTGGCCTGCACTTCTGTCATGTCAATAAAGCCCATTTCCTCTAATGCCTTTATTATTCGTTTGTCAACATTAAGTTCAGAGAATAACTTCATCTACGAAACCTCATGGTCTAATATTTGGCATTAAGTATAAATAAAGGTATGAAAAAATAGAGAATTGTCTATTTTTATACTTTCGCATTATAAGAAATAATAAATTATTAACAAGGTGAATAAATTTATGGCAACTAGTACAGGTACATTCAAACAGATCGACACTGTGGATCCTTTACGTGGCCGTGATCCACATGGTGGTTTAATAGAATATCATGAACCTAGGACAGATAGTGAAATATGTGCTGACTATGCAAAAAGTCTTGGCGTTCCTATTGACCATATATCTGTTGGTCCCCCACCCGGACGGACAGCATCTTCTAGCAGTTTATAGAAAATCATAATATTTGAACACAACCCCACATCCCACAAAACCTTTAAATATAAGTTTGATGATAAAATGCAGCAACGGTGTTAATGATGAGAGGCGATAGCCCCCATAGGGGATTTAGTTCATCTCTAAAAACAGAGACAAGCGAATAATAGATTTATCTAGTTCTTACTCTATAAAATTTCTTGCAAAAATTGATGATCGCGGCCGCATATTCATACCTGCTGATGTCAGGAAGACACTAGCACTTAATTCTGGAGACTTTTTAGACTTACTTCTTTCTATTACTGACAGTTCTGTTAAAATAAGGAAAAATGGCTGCGATAGTTCAATTGGTAGAACAAAGGTCTGTGGAACCTTTGGACCGGGTTCAAATCCCGGTCGTGGCCCTGAGGTGATGAGAAATGATAAATGAGGTGTCTAATATGAATAGAATAAGGTTAGGACTTCCAAAAGGGAGCCTGAATAAAAAAGACAGGGGAAATACCCAACAGGTCTTTCTTGATGCAGGTTATGATATCAAGGGATATGAACCAGACAACGAAGCTGATAAAAGATTAGCCATAGTAAACGATCCTGAGATAATCGCTTTTCTTTCAAGGCCGCAAAGTGCTCCTGTTGAATTAAGCCGAGAGCTATTAGACATTGCTATTATTGGAGAAGATTGGGTTAGAGAAGAAAGCATCAGCGGAAAAGCCAATATCAGAAGGATTGGAGACCTAGGATATGGACGAGTCAGACTAGTATTTGCTGTTCGTAAGGATGATCCGTATGAATCACTCTCTGATTTTTTCTTGGCACAAAAAGAAAGAGAAAATCCAATACTATGTTTTACCGAATATGTTAATCTTGCACGACAAGGTGTTATGCAGAATGATTGGTATCAAAAGCGCTTTGGCAATAAAAGGCCTTTAGTTCAAATAAGGGGTTTGGTTAATGGAGAAAACGAGCTTGTCCAAATTATAAATTCAGATGGGGTTACAGAGGGATATATAGCCAAAGGTGCAGACATAGTCGTAGATAATTCCCAGACTGGCAGAACACTGACTGAATACAACTTAAGAGAATTGGAAAAAATCATGGAATCTAGCGCAGGTCTCTATGCCGGACCAAGCTGTATTGACTGGAAAGAAAAAAAGGCAAATGAAATTTTTGTACAGCTGGAAGGAGCCATAATCGGAAAGAAATATTTTGATGTAAAATTCAATGTTCCCAATGAACAGGTTGAAAGGGTTAGAGCGTACTTAATTTCAGACGGTTTGTGCTCTGACGAGCCAACGGTCTCAGAAGGTGAAAAATACACCGCAGTCAATATTTTAATCCCAAGAGAAAGGTTCCCATCGACAGTCAAAACCCTAAGAGAAGCTTATAGCGCTTCTGCAATTGTAAGAGATGAAGTAAAACAATTTATTAGATAGTAAGATGTTTAAAACACAGAAATGATAAAGATTATGGGAGATGGCTATGAAACTTCAGCCGCCTAAGGGAACAAGGGATTTCCTGCCAGGGGAGATGGAAAAAAGGAAATGGGTTTTTGATAGGGTCAGGAAGGTCTTTGAGCTTTACGGTTACGAAGAAATAGAAACACCTGCATTTGAATCATTCGAACTGCTAACATGCAAAGGCTCACTTGGTGAAGAGGCGGTAAAGGACATATACCGCTTTAGTGACAAGAGTGGCAGGGAGCTTGGCCTGCGTTTTGATTTTACTGTACCTATTGCCAGGGTAGTTGGCACTACTGCACTTCCAAAACCGATAAGGTGGTATTGCACAGGCAAGCTCTGGCGGTATGATGATATAACCAAGGGGCGCTGGAGGGAATTCTCACAAGCAGGAATAGAGCTTATTGGCGCTTCTGGCGCAGGTGCAGATGCTGAGCTTTTGCAGGTAATAATAGATTGCCTGCTTGCTCTTGGGCTTAAGGATTTTGTTGTCAGTATAAACAGCAGGAATATACTTGATTCGATTGCTTCTGAATTAGGCATAAAAAAAACTGAGACAGTTTTCCGCATGCTTGATAAGCTTGAGAAAAAAGGAGAGGCTGCAATAAAAGAAGAATTACAAAAGGAATTAAGCCCTGATCAGATAACAGGGCTTTTTGATTTTATCAAAATGAAGAAGAAAATCTATACAACTGAACTAGATGAAATCATAAAGCTGCTGGATGAAAAATACAGGAAGTTTGTTAAAATCGATCTTTCTATAGCAAGGGGTCTTGATTATTATACAGGTTTTATATTTGAGGTTTTGGTCAAGGGCTTTGAGGGTCTGGGTGCAGTAGCAGCAGGCGGAAGATACGACAATCTCATAAAGAAGTACGGTGGCAACGATACACCTGCTACAGGTTTTGGCATTGGTGTAGATCGCTTAATGGAAGTGCTTGAGGAAAAGAAGCTAATCAAACTACCGGAAAAAAAGACAGCATATGTTATAGCCTTGTGCAATGAGGCAAGGTCTACTGCCAATATGGTATGCAAGGAACTTAGAGACGCTGATATTGCTGCTGAGCTTGCGCTTGTTGAAAGAAGCCTTTCAAACCAGCTAAAATATGCGAACAGCAGGAATATACCATACGCAGTTATAATAGGACCAAAGGATATGAAGGAAGACAAGGTTACGCTAAGGGATATGAAAACAGGCGAGGAGAAGAAGATTGTGATTT
>CAIKBN010000079.1 GCA_903825675.1 uncultured archaeon | reverse complement strand
ATATTCCAGTATCTTTGGTCCTTCTTCTGTCATCATTAATCCTGCGTAAAGAACTCCTTTGAAGGTTCTTCCTTTATTTCTCATTGCATCAAGAGTAGGAATTATAATATTATCATCAATCTTATTTTTCATGTCTTCTGTTAGCTCGTCTAATGGGAACAGCCCACCCATGCCGCCTGTGTTTTCGCCTGTATCACCATCGCCAATGCGCTTGTAATCACGGCCAGGCATTAACCGCTTTATAGCTTTGCCATCAGTAAGAACAATATAAGATACTTCCCATCCTTTCAGTCTTGGCTCTATGATAACCCTTTTGCCTGCTGGGTCAAATTCTCTTTTTACAATTGATCTTATCAGTGAGAGGTATGCCTCGCTCTCTGTATCTGGCAGCAGCACGCCTTTGCCTGCTGCTAAGCCATCTGCTTTTATTACGAGCTTGTCAGGACTGCCCCATTTATTTTTAATATAATCTATGCCTTCCTCGAGAACAAGATATCTTGGTTCGCGGTCTCTGCTGACTACTGCATAAGGCTGCGCTGTTGGAATATTATACTGCATTGCAAGTTCTTTGGCAAAGATCTTGCTTCCTTCAAGCATAGCTGCTTCTCTGGTAGGGCCGAAAAAAGAAAGGTCTCTTGACCTGAATTCATATTCAATTCCATTAACCAATGGTAACTCAGGCCCGACAACTGTTAAGCCGATTCGCTCTTTTTTTGCGAAATTGGCTAAACCTTCGTTATCATCAGCTTTTATGTTGATGTTTTTTCCTATTATTTCTCCGTCTTTTTTTAGGGTTGCTGTGCCTGCATTGCCTGGAGCGCAGAAAACAACATCTATCTTCGGGCTTTGCGCAAGCTTACCAGCAAGCGCATACTCTCGGCCGCCACTACCGACAACAAGGGCTTTCATAATAACATCTCTTTGTTTATTTCATCTATTCTTAATCCGTGAGGCGGCATTTTCTTGCCGTCTATATAAATGGTTCTTCCATCGATTTCTACACGGCCTTTGGCTATGAGTTCATGCACAGCAAAGGGGTATATTATCCAGTCACCACTTATTTTTAGCTGGTCTTGAAGTTTTTCTGATATACTTTTCAGATCTTCTGCCAACTTCGGCTTTCCTTCATTTTCTGCAAATTTAATGAAGGCCTTAACATTTCCTAGCTTTTTTTCTAAGCCAAATTTCCTTATACTTTCATAGTGTCTTGATTCAAAATCAATTATTTCATTGAGATCTTTTTGCCATGCTTCCTGAAAAATAGGAACAGGTTTTGACTGCACTAATACTGGCCCTGTGTCATTGCCTTTGTCAACAACAAATACAGTTGAACGCACTTCTCTGTCATTGACAAGTATAGCCAAGGCTGATGGAACCCATTGAGGACCTATGTAGCCTTTGGTAATATCTCCTGGGTGGACATTAAGTATGCGTGGATAATACTTGTCTACCATCCAGTCACTGACCCATAGATCATAGCCTGCTAAGCAGATTAAGTCTGGCTCTCTGCCAATATTTTGTTCCATCAATGTACAGAGTGCAATGTCATAAAAGTTTCTTTCGACGCCTTTTCTAGGGATTTCTTTCAGGCCCAGCATTTTTCTAAAGAAATTGTCAGAATTAAATTCGGTTGGCGGATTTTTATTTTCAGGGACTATTTTAATTCCTTCGCAACCAGGTCTGTTGGTGCATACAAAATATTTTTTAGCTGGATCGTGATTATATATCTCTCTATAATTTGTACCTTTGCCAGAAACCCAGCATGCTATGTTCATTGTAGGATCGTAGATTTTCTGTTTCATTGCATCATTATAATGCATTAATCTATAAAAATTCATTGTAATGAAAAATTATTTTTCATTAAATTGCGAGACAATTACGTGGCAATTACAATATCGCCGCCGAAAAAAGACGTTCATTCTTAAAAAGTTTCATGACATATTTTAGCAGGTGTAATGCTTGCCGCACAGAATTGAAGTCAAGTTCAGACAAGATGCTAAAGATGCAGTAGGGCATGCCACCAAGAAAAAGATAATCGAGGACCTTGGATTTTCTGAGAATTCTATAAGTGATGTAAGAATAAGTGACGTCTTTACAATTGATGATAGCGCTTTTACTAAAAAACTTACCAAAGCAGATTTGGATTTATTAGCTGGTGAACTTTTTTCAAACCCTGTAATACAGACTACTCGCCATGAAAGTTTTTCAGAAGAAGTTGGTCCTAAAGGCATAGATGAAGGGAAAAAATTTGATTGGCTGGTAGAGGTTGGTTTTCAGCCAGGTGTTAAGGACAATTGCGGTGATGTTTCCAAGGATATGACAAAATTGATACTGGGAGAAAAATTTGAAGATAGTGGAAAAATATACTATTCCAGGCAGTATCTTATTTCTGGTGGTATAGAAGAAGATGATGCGAAAAGAATTGCCAAGGATTTATTAGGGAATGAGATAATTGAGCAGTGGACTATTACTAATTATAACGATTACAAACAAAATGGCCATTACATGCCAATACCAAAAGTTGTAGTTCCTCATAAACCTGAAATCGGTTTCATTGACTTGAATATTTCTAATGAAGAACTGGTTAAAATAGGCAGACCCTACAATGAAAAGAAGAATCCTAAAGGAAGGTCTCTGGCACTAAATATGGAGGAAATGCTTAAGATAAAATCTTATTTCTCGAGAGAAGATGTTATAAAAGAACGTGAGGATCTTGGCATTGGCAGCAAGCCTACTGATGCTGAGCTTGAGGTGCTTGGCCAGACGTGGTCAGAGCACTGCAAGCACAAGATATTCAATGCAAAAATAACATACAAGGGCGGCGGAGCAGCTGAATTGATCAGAGGAATTGCTAGCAAAGACGAGGTTGTAAATAGCATATTCGATACTTACATCAAAAGATCTACAAAGAAGTTGCAGGGAGAACTGCCTTGGGTTGTTTCAACCCTATGGGACAATTCTGGTGTATTTCGTTTTAATGATAAATGGCTTATCTCGGTGAAATGTGAAACACACAACAGCCCTTCAAACGAGGATCCTTTTGGCGGCGCGATAACAGGCATTGTTGGTGTTTACAGGGATCCTATGGGAACCGGAAAGGGATCTAAATTAATTTTTGGTACTTACGGATTCTTCACAGGTGATCCGAATTACAAAGGTGATCTTCGGCCTAAGATTCATCCGAAACGATTGCGTGAGGGTGTAAGAGCTGGTGTAGAGGCAGGCGGAAACAGGAGTGGGGTTCCAACTATATTTGGAAATGTTTATTCACATGACGGGTACATGGGCAAGCCTGCTATCTTTGTTCTGGCTGCAGGAGCAATACCTGCAGAGGTAAATGGTGAGCCTGGGCATACAAAGAGAGCTGATTCCGGCGACCTCATTATAATGTGTGGTGGAAGGGTTGGTATAGACGGAATTCACGGCGCAACAGAATCATCCATGGAAGCTGGCAAATGGATAACAAGAGGCCATGTACAAATGGGTGATCCTTTCACACAAAAGAAAATGCATGATTTTCTGATAGAAGCAAGGGATATGGGCCTTTACAAATGCACAACTGACAATGGTGCAGGCGGCTTGTCCTCATCTGTCGGTGAAATCGGTTTCATGTTTGCTGATGATGGCGGTGCTAATGGATTTGAATTATATCTCGATAAGGTACCGTTAAAATATGCCGGTCTTCATCCTTGGCAGATTCTTGTTTCAGAATCCCAGGAGAGAATGACCCTGTCTGTAAGCCCTGATAAGATTGATGACCTTATGAAGCTTGCAAGAAAGTATGAGGTTGAGACAACTGTTATCGGCAGTTTTACTAATTCTGGCAAATTCTATTGCAGTTATGACAGCAAACCTGTTACTTATATAGATATGGAATTCCTGCATAAAGGCGTTCCGCAGATGCAGCTTGAGGCTGAATGGCTTACGCCTGAGCAGCGTGGGCTTTATGAACCACATCTTAGCAAGGTAATAGATCATGCTTTGTGCTTGAAGCATATGCTTTCAAGGCCGAATATCTGCAGCAAGGAATATATTGTGAGACAGTTTGATCATGAAGTCCAGGGAACAAGCGTGGTAAAACCATTGGTTGGTAAGGATCGCGATGTTCATAGTGATGGTGTTGTATTAAGGCCGTTTTTTGATACATGGGAGGGCCTTGCTGTAGCAGCTGGTATCAATCCAGCATATGGTGAGATAGATACCTATCATATGACTGCTTGTGGAATAGATGAGGCAATAAGAAGAATTATTGCTGTTGGCGGGAGGCTGAAGCAGATAGCATTGAATGATAATTTCTGCTGGCCCAGTCCTCTTCCAGCAGAAAATAATCCTGACGCAAGGTACAAACTTGCTCAACTCATAAGGGCAGGGCAGGCTCTTGAAGAATACACACTTGCTTTTAAAACACCATGCGTTTCTGGAAAAGACAGTATGTCAATGGATGGGACAATTCCGACTGTTTATGGTACTGATGAAAGGGTATCTGCACCGCCAGCTGTGCAGTTCTCAGCAGTTGGAAAAATGGATGATGTCAGAAAACATATAACAATGGATGTAAAGAAACCTGATGATATTGTTTATGTTCTTGGTAAAACCTGTAACGAGCTCGGTGGGTCAGAATATTATGAAATGAGGAAAAAAGTAGGATTAAATGCTCCTAGGGTCGATGCAGACGCCTGCAAAAATTTGTATAATGCCTTGAGCCGTGCTGCTGAAGAGGGTCTTGTTGAATCTATTCATGGATGTTACAAGGGTGGTCTTGGTGTTGCATTGGCACAGAGCTCATTTGCGGGAAATCTTGGGCTTTATGTTGATCTAAGAAGAGTGGATGCAGATCCAGATTTAAACATTGAAGACAAGATACTTTACTCAGAATCAGCAGGCAGGTTTGTTGTCACGGTTTCTAGCAGGGATAAGCACCGCTTTGAGAATATTATGGCTGGCAATTCGTATAGTGAGATTGGCTGTGTTACCAACGATGACAGTTTCAAGGTTATCGGACTTAACGGAGATACGTTGATGACAGAGAATATTTACAAACTAAAGGGGGCTTATCATAGCACTTATGATAACTGAAGGTGTTTTGATGACAACAGATAATGCAATGGAAAATAAAGAACCAGGGATAGAAGAAAAGAATATTTCTTCTATAAGTCTTAAGCCAAAGGTTCTAGTCTTATCCGGTCTTGGATTAAACTGCGAATATGAAACCCAGCATGCATTTGAATTGGCAGGTGCTAATGCTAAGATTGTTCATATAAATAGTCTGGCAAGTCGTGAGAAGGATCTAAAGGATTTTCATATACTTGCAATGGTTGGCGGTTTCTCTTATGGTGATTATATTCGTGAAGGCAGGCTTCTTGCATTAAGCTTCAAATATAATCAGGCTCTAAATGAACAATTATACAAATTTATTGATACAGGAAAACTGATAATAGGCATTTGTAATGGTTACCAAGCAATGGTAGAATTGGGTGTCTTGCCTGGCCTTGATAAAGATTATAGAACAAGGCGCGTTGTTCTTGATACCAATGAATCAGGAAGATTTATGGATGATTGGGTATATCTTGACTTTGATCCTAAATCTCCTTGCGTTTTCACAAAGGGTATAGATAGAATAGCTTTACCATATACACCAATAAGGCATGGAGCAGGCAGGCTTGTTATAGGCAATGTTGAAGGAAGTGATCATGTACGCAAAAGATTGCAGGAACAGCACCTCATACCTGTTTCTTATGTAGATAGGTCTGGCAATAGAACACCTGAGGCAAATCCCAATGGCTCGGAATTCAATGCAGCTGGTTTATGCGATGAGACCGGAAAGCTCTTTGGCTGGATGCCTCATGCTGAAGCTGCTACTTATGCTATACATGATCCTTATTATTCGATATACAGAAGCTATGCAAAGGCTGCAGGTATAGAACTTCCGGACGAAGGTCCTGGAAGATGGGTATTTAATAATTCTGTAGAATTTAGCAGAAAGTCTTGATGAATAATTATAAGCAACTCACGCGACATCATCAGGCTTCTTTATGTCATATGAAGTACCATAGGTGATTTCATCTGGATTGCCTTTGATTTCCTGCGCGATTATTTCAAGGCTTCCTTTCTTGTTTTTGCCTTTTTTTGTTTTGCCACCCATGAAAATGTCTTTTGCTTTGAAGATAACTACAAGAGCCAGGAGTATTATGAATACTATGACAGCTATTCTGTAGCTAGACTGTGACATCAATATGTTAGAGGTTAGCATGCTTTTCAGTTCGTCCTGCCTCTTCTGCAAGGCGGTTAATTGCGAGTTCGAGCTATTGAACTGTGCTTCCAAAAGCTCTAGCACGCCTTTGGATTTTTCTATTTCCGGCTTAAGCTGGTCTCTTTTATTAGAAAGCTCCATAACATAAAGTTTCATGCTGCTGATGTTAGAGGCTGTATCATCAAAGCTGACCTGGAGGTCTGCTACCTTGTCTGAGTTTTCAACAACAAACCTTTTGAGTATGTCGCCGTTGAAATAGGTTTCTGTTCTGTAGATTATCTGATAGGTTGTGTTGTCCTTTATAATATAAGTGCCGTCTATGATATTGCTCTCGTCCAGGTCAAGTACGCCTGCATAGGCAAGGCTAGACAAGGCTAAGACTGCCAATATCATCGAAAATGCATATAATTTATTTCTCATTTTTCAACACCTTTTCCCGTAGGAAGGAAAGCTGCCTGACGCACAAAGTGCGTCAATTTGTCGTCCTTCCTGA
Source organism: uncultured archaeon (assembly GCA_903825675.1). Taxonomy (GTDB): domain Archaea; phylum Aenigmatarchaeota; class Aenigmatarchaeia; order GW2011-AR5; family GW2011-AR5; genus CAIKBN01. The sequence continues at coordinate 848 of CAIKBN010000079.1, read as the reverse complement.
TGGGTTTCACCATCCCTTAGGTATGTTATATTATTTTGTAAAGATTTTTTCATTTTTGAACACCTTTTTTCGGTTTGAAGAAGAAAACATCTATCAGCAATATCATTAAGATAATTGCAATTATTGCCCAGATAATTACTATGGAAGGCGAGACTGCAACATTGCCTGTAACAGTGTTTTCTAATTTTGATACAGTCATATTAGAACTGGTTAAATTGGTTTCAACTTCTTGTTTTTCCTTGGTTATTGTTTCTGTCTTCAGTTTTAGTTCGTCTGATTCTGATTTCACACTGTTTAATTTTTCTTCGCCTAATGCAACATCATTGTCTATGTTTATCTTCTCTCTGTTCATGTTGTTAAGCCTATAACCCAAGTTTTCAATTTTTTGCACATCTTCAATAAAGATAGCCCCATCATTACTTGAAAAACCTGCCCAGAACATTATTATCTCATCTTTTATTATGTTTTTGCTCTGCATTGTAACTATCTTTTTGTCAGCGTCATAATCCCAGTTTATTGAGGTTTTAGGTATGATAAGGCTTGGTACACCTTTGCTTCCTGTATATATCTGCAGCTCATTAAGATACGAAGAATTTATTTTTACAATAAGCTCCTCGCCTGATGAATAGTATGATGTAATATAAGTATCTATTATGGCTGACTGTTTCGGAACTATCAGTATGCCATCTACATGAGCATAAGTCCATGTGCTGTAGGGCGCAAGGCTTACATTAAAAGCTAGGATTTTATTATCTATAGCAATTGATACTAGCTCAGTTTTTTCAGTAGCTTCATAATTGGTGATCTTTCCCAGATTAATTTTCATGCCATTGGCTGTTTCAAATTCT
>CAIKBN010000078.1 GCA_903825675.1 uncultured archaeon | reverse complement strand
TCTTTTTTGAATTCTTGTTTCATCTTTTGGACTGAGAGCTTAAAGCCGCATTTTTCGCATTTGACATAGAACGGACGCTTCCATTCTGTTTCTGTGTATGCCTCATGCAGGCACTCAGGGCATGTGTACTCCACGCGCGCAACGTTGTCAGGCATTGCTAAAACGCGAATTTTGCCTGTACGCTGGTTCTTGCTGTTTCTGACGCTTCTCATCGTATGATAAAGGCACTCTTTTGGCTTGACATTGTTTGCAATTACAAAGTCCTGGATTTTGCTCATATATGTCTTTAGTTAGTTTTCTGGCAGTGCTTTTAAGCTTTTCTGTCTTGCTATATCTAAAGAAATTTCTGGATATAATGCATAGAAAAACCCTAGGCAACAGCTCCTGCCAGGAAGGATAAGAGTGCGAACAGCATGGCAAATTTGCATACTGTTGCATTCAGGTTCTTTGGGACTACTATTGCAATTATGAACATGATATCGGTTATTACGATAAAGAACAAATAAACAACCCCAAATATTGCGAGGAAAAATGGAAGGAAACTGAGTATCACAGCTGCCATTATGAAAACAGAGGCTATCATTTTTGCCTTCAAAACACCGTACTTTATTGGTATAGTAGTGACCTCAGAATGCTTGTCGCCCATGACGTCTTCAACTGTCTTGAAGATCTCCCTTCCTATGTTAGAGATAAAAGCAAGCAAAGCCAGCAACAATATTTTTAGCCCAAAGATATTAAGAATCAAACCTCCGAAGATGAAGGTTAGCGCAACAAGCAGGCTTATTGACAAATGACCGACCATTATGATTTTTTTCAGTTTCCATGAATAGAGCACCAGCAGCAAGGAGGCTGCTATTGCTATGTAAAAACAGTAGGTATTGATGAAGTATGATAGAAATATACCAGCAGCAAAGAGTATTACAGAATACAATACTGCTATCTTAGTGCGGATTTTCCCTGATGGTAACGGTCGATGCGGCTTGTTTAACCTGTCTGCTACTACATCGAAACGGTCGTTAATAACCATGCCACCGCAGCTTACCAGAAAGACGACTATCATGCCGTATATAACTTGCATTGATGGATATAGCGTTGCGCCTGCTATCAGAGTTGCTATATAAACTGCGAGCGCGCTCATTATGCCGTTCAGCGGCCTTATGATCTTCAGATATGACAGCATAATTATCATTTATACTTGTAATATTTAAAAACTGATTTGAACAGATCTACAAGAAATTAATAGCTTATTTTTGACTTCATTGCGAGCTGAAGTCAGAAAGAAATCTACAAAGAAACACCTACATTTATGCCTTCAGGCCGCGCCTTTCTTTAGCCTTTAATCTAAGCTCTTTGGAGCCGCATTTCCTGCATTTGATCTTTCTTTTCTTGACTTTTTCAGGAGGGGCTCTTATCTTTGCGCTACATTTCATGCATACAAAGACATTATGAAACAGCCGCTTTTCGACATCAGGGGATAATTTCTTTGACATAAGTATCAACTTATTGTAAGTTTACAATACTTTTTATGCTTTCTTATACTGCTAACTGCCTTAATCTTGCAACTCTTTCTTCCACAGGCGGATGGGTGCTGAAAAGCTTTGACATGCCTTTTGCAGAGAACGGGTTAACAATGAATAAGTGCGATGTGGATTCATTGCCTCTTATGGGATGGCGCTCTGCAATCTTGTGTATCTTTTCCAAAGCATTTGCCAGGTCCAGAGGATTGGATGCAAGTGCGCCTGTTTTGTCAGCAAGGAATTCCCTGTTCCTGCTTATCGCCATTCTTATGAGCACGGCAGCTAAGGGCGCGAGCACAAAAAGTATGATATAACTAATCGCATTTCTGTTGCGCTCGTCACCATAGATGAAGATATATGATAGCCAGGTTAATGCTCCGGCCAGGGTTGCTGCCATTGTTTGTATGAGCGTGTCTCTGTTTTTTATATGCGAGATCTCATGCGCCAGAACTGCTTCTATTTCATCAGTATCAAGATCAGAAAGCAGTCCCTTGGTTACAGCTACTGCTGCTTTTTTTGGCGACCTTCCTGTTGCAAAGGCATTAGGAACATCCATGTTTATCAGATATAATGGCGGTTTCGGTATGCCTGCTTTTTTTGATACGCTTTCAATGGATGAATCTAAATCAGGATAATCCTTGGGATTTATTTTCTTGGCGCGGTACATGGCTAAAACGAATTTGTCTGAATACCAATAGGAAACAAAATTAATGAAAAACGCCATTAAAAGACCGGTAGTCATGCCTGCAATACCGCCGAAAAAGTAGCCTATTGCCAGGAATAATGCTGTAAGGAAACCAATTAAAATAACTACCCTTAGTGCTGCCATTAAACCACTCAATCACTTTAGCAATTCTTTCTTGTAATGCTCGCTCCAGTCTATATTGCCTACCCTATATTTCCGTGCTGAATGATTATTTAAGAGTTTCGCTATTATGCTGGAAACTACCGAAGGCTTTTGCCTGCTTGTGTCTATCTCGAATACTCGACTGCGCTGCATCGCTTCTTGTGTTATTATCCCGAGAATTTCAGCATGATGGTTCTCTTTGATCTTTGCTTCAGACCATTTTCTTTTCTTTAGGCGATGCTTAAGTAAAACTGGATCAGTTCTTAGTATTATGACCATATCAGATCTAAGAAGATGTGATAGATGGCCTTCGATAATATTTGGCTTACCTTTGACTATATTTTTATTTACTGCTTTCTGCAGTTCTTTTATTTCCACTGTCTTGGTTTGCCTTTTTTTGTCAATAATATAAGGCACTTTGTTGGTATCTACAAGTTTCTTTATTTCTATAAGATTTGCGTTCAGCTGCTTCGCAAGCGCCTTTGCTACATGGCTTTTGCCTGTGCCTGGGGTACCTGTTATTGAGATTATCATAATTAATAGGGGCTTTTGAAAGTTTTAAAAGGATTTTGTTTATGGTATATGAATCTTAGGTGATGAGATTATGCCAGTATATACGCGTGATGTTGCCCAGTATAGAGAGATTTCTGAAGTTCCTGGACATAGGCCAACAAAGCCTATTGAGGTAGGCTTGATAGACACTGGAGAAGATGGGTCAGCTACAAGATATATGGCAGTTCATAATTTGCCTTCGCTCAAAAAAGAGCTTGGAATGAATAAAATCACAGCTATGGGCTCAACTGAGAAAGAGGCTTGCGAAAAGCTTGGTTTGGCCTTGGCTAAAAGGTTCGAGGACCTGAAAGAAGATATAGGTTATAAGAAAGTATTTACGCTAGATGAGAGGCTTGAAAAACAATATCTAAAAACTCTACTTGAAGGTAAAATATTTTAGTCAGTTGCTATTCCTTCACCTTTGAAATAAT
>CAIKBN010000077.1 GCA_903825675.1 uncultured archaeon | reverse complement strand
GGTGAAAGTCCTGCATATTGTGGCATGAACGACATAATAAACCAATTTATTATATATCCTCCATTTGGTATAGATATAATTAAATATCCATTTTTTTTCATTATTCTATTAATCTCTGCAAGATTATACTGTGGCATCCTTATATGCTCTAATGTAGCAAACATTGTAATAATATCAAATGAATTGGAAGAAAATGGCAACTCATTTTCAACATTACAAACCCTTACATTTATTCCATGTTTTTTGCAATATTTTGCATATTCTTTGCTTATATCCGCTCCAAATACATTATATCTTGTTTTTATTAGGTTCAAAAATGCACCATTTCCGCATCCTATATCTAGTATCATGGAATTTATTTTTACAGCTTTCTCCAAAAATTTCTTAGCCTTTAAAAATCCTATAGGTATTTCCTTAGCGCTTTCATTAATATGCTCTCTATGAAATGTATCTAAAAAAGTTTGATAATCGTCTCTAAATTTCATTATATCACCGTTGCTTAGCAACTTTCGATTGCATGCATATAAAAGCAAAGTGGCAGCAATATTTCAGAGGTATCCATTTTAAATACCATCTTGTGTTGTATTTTTTTACATTTCTAATGACAAAGTATTCTTTTATTATATCGGTCCATTCTTCTAGCGACATCATTCTTTCATTTATCTGGCAATGTTCTGGTGATTTAAATTCAAATATTAAATACTCGCTGTTGGGAACCAGGATGTTTGCTAAGCCTCCGTTTTTTAAGACTCTCCTCATCTCTGACAGTGCTTTTTCCATTTTTATAAAATGCTCCAGGCTGCCTATGCATGTGATATAATCAAAATAGTTATCTTTGTACGGAAGGGATTCTGCTTCTCCTCTTCTTACATCGCTTTTAGCAGCTATTTTTTTGGCTTTGGCTATAGCCACATCGCTTATGTCTACGCCAAAACATCTGACTCTTTTTTCTGCTTCCTTTAAGAAGTAACCATTACCACACGCTATATCCAATAATCTGAGCTTATTATTATATGGGACATTTAAATGGTCCAGCATTTGATGGTAGAATTTAATATCTGATTTAAGATCCCCTTTACTAAAGGCCTGATTGTACCATTTTCTGAGTTCTTTGGGGCTTTTTGCATCGAATCTTGTTCTCAATTTAAAAACCTCGCAGGTTTTTTGCGGCATTATTTTCATAACTTCTTTTTCCTTTCGGCATTTACCCAGTTCAAAGGCTTTTTTAATTCTACATACAGCTCGATACTTGGAAAGGATCTCAAAAAGGTGCATTCATATAGGGTTGGCCATCTGTTGGCAATAAAAGAAATAAGCCAGTTCCATGGCTGGTACATGCCGAATTTTATTTTCTTTTTCACAACAAAAAACTGGAAGTCATATGAATAGGATGCTGCATGATCAGGCTGAAAATAATCAAATGTATTAAAGCAAAAACCAGGTCTTTTGTGCATTGGGTCGAGCCAGACGCCAGGAGAAGTGGAGTGCGGCACTGTTATGATTATCTTACCACATGGCTTTAATATTCTGTACATCTCTTTCATTGCTGCTACAAAATCATCCAGATGCTCCAAAATCATTTTAGCTGTTATTTCGTCAAAGCTGTTGTCTTTGAAGGGATACGGGCGTTTATTCAGGTCTGCCAGAACATCTACACCTTTTAACGGAACTATATCTAAGTTTACCATGCCTTTCTGTGGATTTATCGAGCATCCTAAATTCAGTTTCATATTTTTGCACCGATTAAAGATTTCTCAACGGACAGCATTTTTTTGGCTGTTTCATCGATATTGATATTTGTTTCTACGTACCTCTTTGCCTGTTTTCTCATTGATTTTAATTTTCCCTGATGCTTTAAAACGTATATAATATTATCTGCAATGGTTTTTGGCTTTAAATCATTTAAAACATAGGCAACGTTCTTGTCTAAGATTTCAGCTATGCCGCAATTATTACTTATTATCACTATTGCGTTGTTAGCCATGGCTTCTCCTGCCACCAGGCCGAATGGCTCATAAAGTGATGGCAAAACAAAGCATGAGGTTTTATTGTAAAGATAAAGCAGTTTTCCGATGGGCACAAAACCCAGGAAAATTACATCCTTCAGATTTAAGTTATTTATCAAAGCTTCCAGCTCAGTCTTATATTCGTTGGGCTTTCCTGTCAGATACAGCTTAGCGTCTGGCATTTTTTCTTTAACAAGCTTGAAGGCTTTTATTAAATCTTTCAGTCCCTTTGTTTCTGCCAGACGGCCTGCATATAGTATTGAGTCATGCGTCGTGATTTCCATTTTTTTACTCTTGCCTGTGAATTTTTTAACATCAATTCCATCATGTATCACAAATATTTTTTTGTCATCACAGACATTATTTTCAGTCAGTTCGCCTCTTATTTTTTCTGATATTGCAAAAACTGCATCTGCGTTTCTGCATGCTACTTGGTCCAGAAAAGCTAAAATTTTCCAATAAATTTTTTGCGTTTTGCCTGCCATACGGGTTGCCTTCAGTTCGCCGGCATAACAATTGTGCATAGTAACTACCTTTTTTGGTTTGGCCGGCCTTAGGAATAGGTTGCACCAACCATTTGCC
>CAIKBN010000076.1 GCA_903825675.1 uncultured archaeon | reverse complement strand
GAGCGGGATTTGAACCCGCGCATCCAGCTTGGGAAGCTGGTATCCTACCAGATTAGATAATCGATGCTGATATCAATCTTAAAATAGAAATTCGCTATGAAAGCTTAAAAAATAGGCGACATTAAAAATTCTCTTTTTATTTTCGAAACACCTAATATGCTTTCGCATATTGTAGTTTCAAAAAGTCATCTTCGGATGACATTTTCGAAACACCTAATATACTTCATATATTGTAGTTTCGAATTGAGATGCATAAAGGTTGCAAAGAGCATCTCATGGCCTTTCTTTTCTGTAGACCTCGTTAAGGTATATGTAAGCTACGCCTGTTGCCAGGGAATATACAAGCATTAACAGATATGCATAGAATTCATTTACGGATAGTGAAAGGAATTGCAGTATTCCCAGGCCAAGCGATGAGAGCACGCAACCGATTATGCCGCTGCCAAGCCCGCTGAAATATTTTTCATATTCGCCTAGGCTCGAACTGGATTTGTAGAGAAGAGCAGCCACGTTTATGATTACTAAAGAAATTAAGATAATTTTATCGGTGGTAGCAGGCAGTTTGACTATAACCGAGAATATGAGAATATAGAGGAGCATAAGTCCGAATAATATTGTATTAATAATGAGCAAACCCCTTATGCCACCTGAAACCATATAATCACTATGAATGAAATTGAACAGCCTAGTATAAAGCCTTTTCTATCGCCTTCTCTTCCTTCTTGGCAATTTTACCACGGTTCTCTTCTTTGCTGATACTCTAGCTATTTTCGTGAAAAGTTTCTTTAGCCATTTGGTTCCGAAGAAGCCTGCCATGGCAAGGATTATTATCGGCACCTCGATCAGAAGGATACCGATGGCTGTAAATTCTATGTAGTTGGTAAGAAGCGGTATCATGCCGTCAACAAGGGTTTTATACAATATTGAAATAACCAGGAAATTTATCTTACCTGATCTTACTGAGTATATGACTAATACGGAGGCAAAAATATGTATGAATATGGTTGCCAACCTTTCTACTATAGAGGCAGCAATAACCCAGCCAGACATGCTTAGCTGTAGCAACTGGTCTGGAGATAGCTGTAATTCAAGCTCCGGGATCAGCATGAGCGTAAGGATGCTTATGAAGGATGCCAAGCCAAGAAGGAAGGCTTCCAGGGCGCCAAAGCCAATACCAAAGGCAACTGCCTCGTTAAAATTTATTTTCCTGAGTTTTGTTTTAAGGACAGCTATATAGGAAAGGCCTGACTCAAATAAGCCTGTTTGTAAGCCTACATATAGACCGAGAAGCGATATGAAAACAGCTTCAGAGTAGCTGTCCCTCAGAATATAATATAAAGGTCCTGTAACTGTAAGATTCATGGCAATTTTTGCAAGGATCGCAACTACCCATAAGGCTGATCCGTATAAAAAGTATCTTAACGCAGTTTTGGTTTTCCTTTTCCAGTACAATACAGCTATTATCGCAACAAGCATCATGCCTATGCCAGATAGTAACAATAACGGGCTTACCATAATTATTATTGATCAGGGTGACTTAAAAAGATTTACACTGTCGGCAGTTCCTCGCCACTAGAAAAAAAGTTCAATCGTATAACAGGCCTTGAAAAATTGCTTTGCTCTATTATTATTTCTTCTATAGTATCATTTATTTTGTTTTCTTGCTCTTTCGGCTGGCTGGATTCGTTTACTTGTGGCTTTTTTATTCTGGATTTACCTATATAGTTGATTATTTTCCTGAAAAATAATTTTATGCTGAACAACCTCATTCTAGCCTTGTCGGTTCTTTCTGACGTTTCCCACGCATACTGGTGGATGAACTTATTACCGCAATTTATGCACTGGGTGGCTTTTTCAGAAACAGTAAAATTTTTTTCGCAAACAGGGCAATAATATCTATAATTACTTACTTCCTGCTCAGGCTTTAGCATGACTAAATCGCCGGAGCATAGCTTGCATTGGTTCATCTGCTCACCTGAGTCAAAGCTTCTTTTGCATTTCGGGCAATAATACAACTGCTTGAACTTTTTCTGCCTGAATAGATGAAATTCATCCAGTTCTTTTCTAGAGCCTTGATTGTCCTGATCAATTAACATAGCAATTAACCACCTAAAATACTTCCAAAGCCTTCTATGGCTGTGTTTTCCTGCTCATCGACTTTTTCGATTACTGAACTGGCTTTTTTGTATTTCTTGCCAATGCCCTTTAAGAGCTCTTCAGCTTTTTTTATCAAGTTTTCAGGAGCGTCTAGGATGAAAAAGATGCCATTTTCTTCAAAACCCAGTGATTTCGCCTCGCGCATCGTAATGCTGCCCCTGCTTATTTCATCATCCTTTTTTAAAGCAGTTTCAGCCTTATTCTTGTTCTCAGAGCTTACTAAAAACACAACTTTCATTAGACAAGACCTCTCCGATACAACGCACTTCGTGCGTCTTTTTGGCTTTTGCGTCGGTTTGTTCTCTTCTTTTCTTCGATATCTTCCCTTAATTATAATTTTATATGGATTTATAATAAGGTGGTCGGAAGTTTTTTAAAGGTATAAACAGAGCCCCGGATGAGCATCGAACTCATGACCTGCAGTTTACGAAACTGCCGCTCTACCAACTGAGCTACCGAGGCGCCTATAGAAAATAGGAATAACAAAACTAAAAAGCTTTCTTACTTAATCTCTATCAGTGATTTGTACGAAAGAAGCCATGTTCTGGAAAAAAACCGATAGTCTTGTGCAGTGCGGCTTATGTTCTCATAGATGCAAGATTGCTGACAATGGCAAGGGCTTTTGCGGCGTGAGAAAGAACGAGAAGAACGTGCTTTATTCACTAGTCTATGGCAAAGCCTGCTCTGTTGCTATTGACCCCATCGAAAAAAAACCGCTTTTCCATTTTGCACCAGGCTCACATACTTTGTCTATCTCAACAGTTGGCTGTAATTTCCGCTGCGATTTCTGCCAGAACTTTGAAATCTCGCAGCCAGATGATATTTTTGGAGAAGAACTGCCACCAGAAAAGATAATTTCTATGTTTAAATCCAGCAAAGCATCTGGCATAAGCTGGACATATACAGAACCAACTGTTTTTTATGAATATTTCTATGATACAGCCAGGCTTTGCAAGAAAAAAAAGACCAATTGTTATAATGTATGGGTCAGCAATGGCTATACAACAACTGAGGCATTAGAAAAGGCTGGAAAACTTATAGATGCTGTTAATGTGGATTACAAGGGCGATGCGGCTTTCTACAGAAAAACATGCTCAGCTAAGCTGGAGCATGTACAAGACGCGCTGAAAACCTACAAAAGACTTGGTATATGGCTGGAGATAACCAATCTGCTTATACCTGGCCATAATGACAAGGATGAGCAGATAAAGGAGATGGTGCAATGGATTCTAGACAATCTTGGCCAAGTGCCTTTGCATTTTTCAAGATTTTTCCCCCATCATAAACTACGGGCAGATATAACAACTACAGAGGCCCTGGAAAGGGCAGCAAGGATTGCAAGTGATATTGGCATTGAATATGTCTATATTGGCAATTTAAGGCATGAAAAAGAGAATACCTACTGCCATAACTGCAAGGAATTGCTTATCGAGAGAATTGGCTTTAACGTAACCAAATTAAATTTAGAGAAAAAAGGAAGGCAGTATCACTGCCCAAACTGCAATACAAAAACACCTGTGGCAGGGATGCAATGGGCATCGTTGATTAAGAAATAGTAATAAATTCATTTTTCGGAGTCCATAATAACTTGACAGGTTTTACAGGAATTCTATCTATATCTATAGTAGGTAAATAATCACTTCCCGGTGTTCTTATAGAATATAAGAATGATCCTAATTCATCTAATATATCTCTATTGTCGTAATTGAAAATTTTATCGCCAATTACTATATTCATTGAAATGCCTTCTCTTGCCATCCAGATTTGATAAACATAGTCCCTTCCCCTTAATTTATTGTCTTTGAAACCACTAAAATATAATTCAGATACAATACCACTGTCAATAAGTAAGTTTGTGCAACGCTCGCATGGGAAGTCTGTGCTGACAATTGCACCGTTTCTTTCCTTTCTACCATCCTTTAAAGCACTAATTATAGTACTGCCTTCAGCACACGGAGAAGGACATGTAAAATACTCCGGCATTTCTTTAAAACCATCACCTTCTCTGGTGCAATAAGCTTTGCCTTTTTCAGTGCACGGGTTGCTCATGCTACCATTAGTAGCAAAATAAGCAATGCCATCTGGAAATACCAAAGCTGAGCCTATATGCCTCTTATTACAGGTGCTTTTTTCAGTCCATTTTTCACATTCTGTAAGTATTGCTTTTGCCATTTCTTTTTGCATGAGGAATGGATTTATTTAATCTTTAAATATCCATTTCCTTAGAT
>CAIKBN010000075.1 GCA_903825675.1 uncultured archaeon | reverse complement strand
TGAATAATAGGAGAAAGAATGTCAATCAAGGAAACTCTCACAAAGAAACTGAAAGATAAATCTGCAAGTATTGCTATTTTGGGTCTGGGTTATGTTGGCCTGCCATTAGCCTTGAGCTTTGCTGATAAGGGATTCACTACGTATGGTTTTGATCTCGACATAAATAAAATCAACATGCTAAGGCGTAAAACTAACTATTTGCACGGGGAAGAGTGGCTAGACCCTTTTATTGAAAAACATGTAGGCAAGACCTTTATACCAGAAGAAAAAATCACTGACTACGATGTTGCCTTTATCGATGTTCCTACTCCATATGACAAGTCCATGCAAAAACCAGTTTATGATCATGTAATATCTTCTGGTAAGAACCTTGGCAAGACAATGCAAAAAGGATCACTTATCATCCTAGAATCAACAGTAGGTCCTGGCACTACAAAGGGGCTGCTAAGGGATATATTAGAAGGCGAGTCAAAATTGAAAGTCAGCAAAGATTTTGGCTTAGGCTTTTCGCCAGAAAGGATAAATCCGAATGACAGTGAGCACAGAATTTATAACACACCAAAAGTTGTTGCTGGTTATGACAAATTGAGCACTGATATGGCTGCCCATCTCTATGAGCAGATAGTTCCGTATGTGTTCAAATTATATGATCCCACAGAAGGTGAGATGGTAAAACTGTTTGAGAATGTACAGAGAGACGTTAATCTGGCGTTGACGAACGAAATGGCGAAAATATGCGCTCATTTGGGAATTGATGTAATTAATGTAATAAACGGAGCAAGTACCAAATGGAATTTTTACAGACTTATACCTGGATGTGGTGTTGGCGGACATTGCTTACCTGAGGATCCATACTTTTTGCTTGATAAGCTCCCTAATACAGGACAACAGTGTTCTATAATCAGAGATGCCAGAGAAATCAACGATAGTATGCCATTGTACACTGTTGAAATGACTTTGGCTGATATATGTAACAATGGTAAAGATATATCCTCTTTAAAGGTTGCTGTCTTGGGCTTGTCCTACAAAAAAAATACAGGTGACTTAAGAACGTCGCCTGCTGAAACTATCGTGAAAGAATTGCAGAAAAGGTCAGTTAAAACTATTGCGCATGATCCTTATATTAATAATGTTCCATGGGTATCTACTAGTTCTCTTGACGGTGCGTTGACCGATGCCGATGCTGTCATATTATGCACAGATCATGACCAGTTCGATAATCTCCCAGAAAAAATATCACAATTAGCACCTGAATCTGTGTTTGTTGACGGCAGGAATAGGTTTTGTAGAGAGGAGTTCGAATCAAGGGGAATAAGATATATAGGAATAGGAAGGTAATGCCATGTACAGTGAAATATTGAATGTACCGACTACTATGAAAGAAACAACAGCAATAACCCTTAAACATTTTAATGATAATTATCGCGATGTCTCTCCGGAAATCATGAAGAAAAGGAACCTATTAAGTAAATATATTGAAGAATTTCATGGAGATGCAGGAACCCTAACTCCCATGGTAAGAGAAAAAATAGACATACTGAAAAATAAGAATTGCATGTTTTTGATGACAGGCCATCAACCAGAATTTATTGCATGTTACAGCGTTTTTAAAAAACCTGCTTATCTCCACGTCTGTGGAAAAAAACTTCAAGAAGCCTCAGCAACACCCGTTGTAGAATTTTGTGGTATTGCTGACCAGGATATGGCACATGCATGGAGATGGTTATACACTGCCCAGCTGCCAAATGTAAAAGCAGGTAGCGGATGTTTAAATTTGATATATGATTTTCCGAAGGGATATTATAGCAAACTATTATATTCTGTACCAAAACCTTCCATGGATTTATACTCTAGCTGGAAGAGGGAAATTAGAGAATGGGCTTCCAGCAACCTGGCTCATATAGAAAAAAGGAATGGAAAGTTTTCAAATCAGCAAAAAAATGAATTGTTTGGAAATTTTGAAGAATTTATAATAATACTCGATGAATCGTATAATCAGGCCTCAAACTTTGCAGATTTTAACGCATTTTTATGGTCAAAAATAGTGAATAATGTCTGGGGGTATGATACTCTTTTTGCAAGGTTTTCAGAATGCCAGCAAATCTTTGCAGATGAGTTTTCATTCTTGTTATCTAATCATGAAACCTATTTTGATTCTCTTAAACAAGCTAAGATGGATAACAAGGGAAAGTCAACTGAAAATATAGCCCCTTTCTGGTATCATTGTGATTGCAATGGTAAGGTAGAACTGATTTCATATATTAAAGGAAAAAATATTTTACTTAATGGTGAATGCCCTGACTGCAACGAAAATATTAACTTAGTCTTTGATAAGAATGCAATAGCAGAATATATGGATGCTATATCATCTAGAATCTCAGCCAGGGGCATTTCGATGCCTTTAGTTTTTTTCAATAGCTTAGGTGCAAGTTTCTATGTTGCCGGAGGGTTGTCGGTTAAAGAGTATCTGCCTGAAACCAAATTCATATCTGATAATCTGGGACTGCCCTTTCCAGGATGCGGTGTCTGGGGTATTCGTGACCATTATCTAGGACTTGGGCAGTTGTGCGCCTACCTGTATTTTAATTCTATTGAACCTTCAAAGACCAGCATAGAAAATAAGATAGATGGACTTGGATCAAAAATAAAAGAACTTGATGCAAGATCCATTGGTCTAGAAAAGGAGAAAAATCAACTTAGACAGAAAATCAGACATGAACCTCATAATAGATCAAAACTGATAGAAGAAATTAAAAGGATAGATTCAGAAACTGGAAGAATTAAAACAGGGTATAGACGCCACTTTGATACTGACTTAGCTACT
>CAIKBN010000074.1 GCA_903825675.1 uncultured archaeon | reverse complement strand
TACGGGAAAAAGAAGAAATAGGTTTAAAAAACTCCGAATATAGTTAAATTGTATTGGTGATAAAATGCCCTTCGATTTTCACGTTCACGGATTATGGATCCTAGGAACAGTTGCCTTATTCATAGGTGTCATGTTCGCTGGCAACTTAGAATGGGTAGAAGGCACAACCGAAACCAGCTTCTTGATCTCAGTAGTTCTAGCCTTTCTTATGCTATTGCTAGCTGGCATGTGCTGGATATCATCCGCAGTCAATGCCAAAGCAGAGATGTAAGTAAAGCATATATCAGAACAATTTAAGTCCAATTTTTATAAAGAAAGGCCTAAAGCTTGTTATAATCTCAGCATTATAATCATGTTCTGTACAGCCTGGCCGCCTGCACCCTTTACCAAATTATCTATCGTAGATCTGACAACTACTAATTCAGCCTTGTCATCCCATACAGGGTATATTTCTACATAATTCGTATCACGAACATCTTTTGCACTAGGCTCATGGCTTACGACTCTAACAAATCTTTCATTACTATAAAATTCTGAATATAATTCAAAAAGTCCTGAATTTGTAAATTTTTTACGTGTAATTATTTTAAGAGTATTCAAAATGGCTGGGTCAACCCAAACAGCAGAAGGATAGAACCCAAACCTGACAGCCCTGCCAGCAAGTTTTCCATATTCTTTGCCGATTTCTGGCCTATGTTTATGATCAAGTGTAGCATAAGGTAAGATGTTGTTCTCATATTTTGGTCTATCGCGTTTGGGATCTTCAGCCTTTTTCCCAGCGCCGGTATGTGAAGAAACACCATCAATAATAACAATTTCTGTTTCATCCCCATACTTTTTAAGAACTGGAGCAGCTGCTAAGATAGCCGATGTTGCGTAACAGCCAGGATTAGTTACTAGATTTGCCTTCTTTATTTCCTCTCTTCTGCCTGGAAGCTCTGGCAAACCGTAAACAAAATCTGGATGTGTCCTGTAGGCTGTACTTAAATCAATTATCCTCATATCAGGGCATCGTTCCCTGAATTTTTCAACATATTGTTTAACAACATCATCGCCATCAATAGTTACAAAAGCTATTTCTGGTTTAAGGGACATGAAATAGGCAACCTCTTCTTCCTTATCAATATTTAAGGGAAGGTAACCCTCTTCGCCTCTTGAAGTTCTTGCAATTACTTCAACATAAGAATGCTTTCTAAGAACAGAGTCTACGATTCCGCCAGTTCTTCCTGTTGCACCAACAATAGCTACTCTGTATGCCATAGATAATTAAAAGAAGTAAAATATTTATATCCACTGGAACACAAAAACCAGCTTATAATATCTTAGTCTCCCTTACTTCAATGTCGCCTACTGGGTATATCTTGCTGATGGTCTTTCTGATATTATTCTGCAGTTCGCCTTTGATTATCATTAAAACAAGATCCTCCAGCGAAGCCTTTTTGGCAGCCTCTGCTATTAGTTCCTTTGCCTTTTTTCTTGCATCATCCTTTGTGGAGGTGTTAACCCTTCTTATCAGAACAAAAACAGTTTTTATTATTAAATTTTTTTCATCAGCTGTCTTGACCGTCTGTATGCATTCTACCTTTCTTACCCTTCTCTGGACCATTCTATAGACTCTTTCTCTCATGCAGCTGTGGCCAACGAACTTGGTATAAGCCTTGCTGCCCTCCACCTTTTCAACCTGTAATTTTAACTTTACAAAGAATTTAGAATAATCCTTGGCTATATCCATAAGGCTGACCTCTATAGTCCTGCCTGCCAGTTGCTTGGGGTCAGCAGCTACTGTTTCGCCTACCACCTTCTCATCAAACATTTTTGGTGCAACTATCTCATACCACTGCTTTTTTATTGCCATTTCAATCCTTTTCCAGATTTGAATTGACGCAAAACTGCCTGACGCACTCCGTGCGTCTATCTGTTTCGCCTTCCAAAGAGGTTTCCCTAGTTTCTATTGTTATCCTCTTTCTCTAATTCATTAGTACAGAAGCTTTTAAAGTTTTTATAGTCTGGCATGACCTTTAATTTCATGGAATACCGCAGATTAGTGGAAGTATACGAGAAGCTTGAAGCAACTACAAAAAAGCTGGAAAAAAGGGATATACTAAGCGAATTTTACAAAAACTGCTCTGAAGAGGACCTGAGCAAAGTAGTTCTTCTCTCAATGGGCATTGTGCTTACAGGCGAGCTTGAACTAGGCATAGCAGGAGAGATGGTGAAGAGAATAATAATAAAGTCAACCGGCAGCTCAGAAAGCGAGCTCATGAAAAAATTCAAAGAAACCGGTGATTTAGGCGCAACAGCTGAATATTTTATCCAGCACAGAAAACAATACTCGCTAGGAAAGCGTACACTAACAGTAGAAAAGATCTTCAATAATCTGCGGCAATTGCCGGAAATAAC
>CAIKBN010000073.1 GCA_903825675.1 uncultured archaeon | reverse complement strand
CTGACCCGTTGTTTGTGTGCCCCTTGTAGTTCTATCCGGTCATTCTTGTAAGTTCCACCGCATGCAAGTTTTGACTTGAGTTTTTTCAGCAACTCTTTTATGTTGATCTTGGTTGCATCTATGCCCTTTATGGTTGTCACATACTTGCCATATCTTTTCTGGACCACTGATATCTTTATTTTCTGTGCTTCCTTTGCCATTGTCTCGCAGATGCACAACTCCGTTGGAAGACCACATTTCGAGCAAATCATTTTTTTTGAATCACCTTCTTTTTGCTTTTACAGTCAATATCCTGGCGATGGTTTTCCTTAGCTCTTTCATCCTGCCAGGACTTTTTACAGTACCGCCAATCTCACTGGAGGCTTGCTCCTTGGAAAGCTCTAGCCTTAATTCCCTGAGCTTTTCATCCAGTTCTTTGTCGCTCATTTCTTTTATCTTTTTGATTTTGATAATAACCATAATTATTCATCCTCTTCTGTTGTATCTTCTGTTGTATCTTCAACAGAAACAATCTTTTCTTCTAAAGGTTCTTCTTTTGTTATTTCTGGTATGGCTGACTCTTCAGGCGCGACTTCATTTGTTTTTTCATTTTTTGTTTCCTCTTTTACTGCTGGTTCTGCTTCAGGTTTTAATTCTTCTTTTGGCGTTGCTGTCTCAACGAATACTTCCTTTGCAATAGGTTCTGGTCTTTTCATCATTATCTTGACAGTTACACCAATATTTCCAAGCTTTGGAGTGGCAACTGCAAAGCCCTTTGACACAAAGCGGCTTGCGGTTTCTCCGCATTTTTTAAGATAACCTTCTGTGAATCTTTCTCTTCTTGACCGCTCTCCGCTTAATTTTCCTGACATTATTATTTCACAGCCTATGGCGCCAGCATCCATAATTTTTTCAACATAAAACTTACCAAGCCTCTTGTAGTTTACGCTGTTCTCAAGGGACATGGCTATGCTCTGGGCAACTATGCTTGGGTCTAGATTAGGTCTCTCTATTTTCTGGACATCTATCTGTGGGTTTTCGATCTTGAATTGATCCTTTATTTTTTCAACAGTTTCTCTTATTCTTTCTCCGCCAGCCCCTATTACAAGGCCTGGGGTAACTGTATGGATAATTATTCTGGTGACTATGGGTGTATATTGCACTTCGATGTTGCTGCACTTTACCCCTGCAAACTGCTTTCTAATAAATTCTTCCAGGTTCACGTGCTCCTTTGCTTTTTGTATGAATATTCTCTCTTTCATTTCAATCCTTTTCTCTTAGGTAAATATATTATTTTGACTCTTTTTTGATATCTTTCGTTTCTTCTTTTTTCTTTATCTTCTTTTCCATTTGCTTTAGCTGTTCTAGGGTTTCTTTTTTCTGCTTGCCTTTTTCTATGAGTATGATTTCAACGTTAGTGCTTTTCATCCTTGAACCGAAGGCTGATTTTCTTCTCCTTCTTCTGGTTATAGTGCCTGTTTGTGCAGATGCGTGAACCATTAATTTTTCTGGATCAAGACCCAAAAACTCTGCATTCTTCTCGCATGATTCTAGTAAACTTAGTATCTCAGCAACTGCTTTGCTGTAATAGCTGCCTGCAAGGCTTCTTTTTTTGTTTACAAGGTCTACTAACAACCGCTTTGCCCTGTCCCGCGGTTTTTTTCTTATTACCCTGCAGATCTTTATTGCATCCTTGGTTGATATCCTAAGGTTGTTTCCATATGCTTTGGCATGTTTTTCTTTTGGTTTTATGGTGTATGTCATAGTATCATGCCTACTTCAATGGCACAAACTTGCTTGAACGTGTTGCTCCCAAGCCTGGTGCGCTGTGCTTTACCTTCTGCCGTGTTAAAGCGAATTCGCCAAGATAATGGCCTATCTTGCTTTCGTCTATTGTAACTGAAATGAATTCTTTACCATTATGAATTCCGATTTTGGTGCCTACCATTTCAGGCATGATTATCATATCCCTTAAATGTGTCTTTATGAGAACGTCCTTGCCTTTTAGCTTTCGTATATTAATCAATAATTTTTTCTGTTTAACTCTAAATCCTCTTTTCAATGACCTTCTCTGCCTGCTGTTCAGTAGCTCTGACAACTGCTTAC
Source organism: uncultured archaeon (assembly GCA_903825675.1). Lineage (GTDB taxonomy): Archaea > Aenigmatarchaeota > Aenigmatarchaeia > GW2011-AR5 > GW2011-AR5 > CAIKBN01. The sequence goes on along the minus strand of CAIKBN010000073.1, from coordinate 8,132 downwards.
TATCCATGCTGCTAATTTCTTCCAAACTTTTTCCTCTAAAGGTAAATTTTTTTGCCATAAGCATCACTTACTTCTTTTTCTTACCCGTCCTCTTAGGTGAGATTGAACCGACCTTTTTGCCAGGTGGCATGTCTCTGCTTACTGATTTCTGTTTACCAGGGCGGGTTGAGCCTCCAAACGGATGGTCAACTGCATTTTTTGCAACACCTTTTACATGCGGATAATATTTTCCAAGTGCTCTCATTGCCATGGAGTGTTGGCCTGCTGTTCTGAAGGGCTTTTCTGTGCGCCCGCTTGATGCAACAGAACCTATGGTTGCCCTGCAGTTATCAGACAATATCTTTTTTTCCCTTGATGATAATAATAAAACAGATTTGCCTTTTTCATGCGCAATAAGCGTTGCGAATGCACCTGAGCTTCTGCATAATCTTCCGCCATCTCCTGAATGCAGCTCTATATTATAAATTTTGCTTCCTTCTGGTATTTTTCCAAGCTCAAGTATATTGCCTGATGCAGCAGCGCTTTCGCCAATGTTTTGGCCTAACTGCATGCCCTCGTGGGCTATATTCATGATATGTTTGCCATTTGAATCAATAACTGCAACAGGTGCGTTTCTGCCAGGAGCATCGACTATGTCGACTACTGTACCGCCTGTTGTTTCTTCGTATTTAATTTCACCAAGATACCTGTGGCTAGGGGACTTGTAAACTGCGGTTCCTTTTCCTCTCCTTTGCTGACGAAGATTCTTACCCATGATTATCACCGAATGTTCTTTTTATTGCAGCTTCTGCTCTTTTATGTCTCGTTCTTCCTATTCCAGTTATAGAAATTTTAATTCCTATGATTTTATTTGAGCAATCAGATTGCGACACTCCACAACATATATCGTCATTTTCTAGCTCTGGGTATATACAAATTCCTACAGGATCGTCCGCTATCATTACCGAATATTTTTGTAACACTTTTGTTATTTTTTCTATTGCTTTCTCATCTGGTGTTAATACATCATCGCCTAATTTACAACCTACAGCACCCAACTGCTTATAGATAGCTGACAAAACATTCTGCAATGAATCTGGTGAGACAGGATAAGGACCTAATGAGCTATGGTAACGACTACTACAAATAGTTGCTCCTGGTCTTGCAAGTTTATCTGCTTTATCAAGATAGCTCATTTATTCACCTTATATGATTCCTAGTCTTATTGCTATTTCGCCTGCCTCTCCTTGTTTCTTTAATTTGATAAACGCCTTTTTCCTGCTCTTCTGGTCTATCATGGTTTTTATTTCTACAACTTTCGCGGAAAAGGCATTTTCAAAGGCTTTTTTAATATCATCCTTTGAGGATTTTTTATTTACTATAAATACCAGTTTATTCTGGCTTTCAATCATCTGAATGGATTTTTCTGTCATTAATACAAACCTTAAGGTATTGAAAGGGTCTTCTACCGGCTTTGCCTCTGCAACCGCCTCTGCCTTATCCTTTCTTGCACTAAGCATGCTCCTTATTTTTCCTGTTGTGGTTTTTTTTGTCTCCATTCAATCACCTGAACTGATTAGCTAATGCCTCAAGAGCAGCCTCTGTAATTATGGTAAGGCGGCCTGCTTGTGCACCTGGGGCAAGCAAATTTATGTTAATACCGCCTACATCAACTGCATCAATGCCAGGTATGTTGCGTGCGGATTTCAGCAATGCACAATCCTTGGATGCGATTATTAACGGCCCCTTTTTCTTTCTATATCTTCTGTTTCTCATTTTCCCTTTTCCTGCTTTTATCTTCCTTTTGCTGCATCTTTTCATCTCTTCTTTCAGAAGCTTTTCAAGGAAGGATGCAACTTCCTTTGTTTTATTCAGGTTTTCAAAAGCATCAATAACTATAACAGGAATTTCGACCTTGCTTAGCTTGTGCCTTTTCTCTACAAGCTTTATATTGGACGAAGCAGCCAATGCTGATTTTATAGCAACTGTATTTTCCTTTTTGTTTATTTTTTGTAGCCAGATTTTTTCTGCTTTGGGCGGGTGTGCTTGTCTGCCTTTTACAGCTTGTGGAACTACACGCGCTCTCATGGCAAGATAACCGACTTTGCCATGAAGCCTTGATATCCTTGCCATCTCCTTGTTCATCATGGTGAATCTGTATTTTCTTCTGCCATGATAATGGGCGCTAGATCGCTTGCCTGCAAGCGGGTCAGCACCATAAGGCTGGCGGCTAGCTGATTGCAGGGCAAGGAAGGCTTTTTTTATAACAGCTGGCTTATATTTTGTGCTAAATAAGTCTGGTAATTTTATTTCGCTTACTGCGTTTCCATTAAGGTCAATTACCTTTGTCATAAATCATCACTTACCTTGCTTGCTTTCAAGCGATATATATTTTACTTCCACTGGCGTAATATTCTTCTTTCTTGCGGTTTTTCTCAATCTTATGAGCCTTTTGCTTGGCCCTGGGATTGAGCCCTCGATTATAATATAATTTGAATTTACTAAACCATAGCCAATAAATCCGCCTTTTGGATTTACATCCTTGGGGTTGTCGCCTATGGCAACTATTTTCTTGCCTGTTTCTGTTCTTGTGAAAAAGCCATACTGACCTGCTGCTGGAATTCTCCAGTCAACTTTTCTGGGTGTTGTTGAGCCCAATGATCCTATATGGCGGTGCATCTGCTGGTCCTTTCTTCCCTTAAGCCTTACTCCAAACCTTTTAACAGGGCCTGTAAAACCATGGCCTTTGGTGACAGCAGTGATATCAACGAACTCGCCTGGCTTGATTACGTCCTTGGCTGTGATTTCTTTGCCGAGCAACGATTCTGCATATTCAGCTTTTTTGATTATGTCTTCTCCGCCTACTGCGATTTCAAAGACATCTGGCTTTAGCTTGTGCATACCGCTTTTTTCAGGCTGGGTTGAGACTATAAGACGAACATCAAACTCGCCGTTAATTTCTTTGCTGCTGCCTGCTTTCGTAACCTTTCTCTGCAAGTTTTTTGGCAGCTTAGCAATCCATTTCTCGCCTATGGTTGCAAGGCCGTTGTAGGTTTTTTTATAAAATCTTATTCCGCAAACAAGTAGTGGCGGAGAATCAAGTATAGTGGCTGGCTTTGCTATTGGCTTATCGCGATTAGGAGAATTAGGATTATTATCAATTATCTGGATATGCGTCATGCCTGCTTTCCATGCAGCAAAGCCAAGCGGCTTCAGTTCTTTGCTAGCTGTCCAATGAGATATTCTGGGGTATATGCGTTTTGCCCGCCTTCTTGGCCAGTATTGCAACGAACCTCGTCTAGGTCGTCTTCGCTTTGGCACCTAAATCCCATCCGAACCGATAATATTCATTTTGCCCTACTTCAAGTAAGTTCCAATGACTAAATAGCAACCTAAAACTAGACTGCGTTCCGAGTTCATGAGAGCTTTTAATTATTAGTGTTGTAAAGTTATTTAAATGGTTATTTCTGGGTCGTATCTGGCTTAGTTTCTTTTTTCGCTTTATATTCGAAGGTTCTAGACAGCGTTAAGGAGAGGTCTTTACGTTCTAGCATATCAGATGTTCAATAAAATTCCGGATATATTTATTTTAGGACGCTGGCAAGAAAATTCTTCAGTTTCAAAACCTTAGAGCAACAAGGCGAATTTATAAGGATTATTGGAAATTGTGTTGAATTTCCTGCATCTATATCCAAATTGTACTATTTTTTTCTAATATTTTTGCGGTTCTAAGATTTATAATCTTCAGTAAGCCATGTACCGGTATACAGTGCAGCATCGGCTACTCTCGACACGCGCCTAAGGCATTCACTTTTAGCTTCTGAAAAGGCTTTTCTTTCCGTAACGTCATCTGGTAGCGAACCCCAAAGTTTTTTAACCCTTGGTTCAAATTTTCTAATAATATCTCTAGTGTCTGAAGGTCGTTTTTTAACTAATATCCCAATTATTTCAAACAGATAACCCTCGTCGAAATTAGAGGAATTAGCTAGCCTTTCAGTAGCTTCATAAACCTTCTCTGAGGATTTAAAATATCTTAGAACAGCAATTGTAGCATAGAGGTCCACCTTTCGTGATTTTACTTCACCTACAAAAGAAACTAATGAATCTAATGACTCCTCTGCACTAACGGTCGGGATGAGATATATCAAGTCGTTACAAGCTTTTGTAGTAAGTTCAGTTTGATTTATCTGGCTATCAAGCAGGTCGCCAATTGCTTCCCGAAACATTTTTTTACCAGAATCAGAAAAAAACCTATCATAAATCAATCCAAGAAAATCAGGTATACTATCATAATCTCTAGCCACGTTATGATAGACCATTTCGGGATAAACAGGGTCAAACGGACGGACATCATGATTATTAGAGGGTAAATAAGAACCTTTCAAGCCTTCTTTAAGCCACTTTTCAAACTCAGCTCTTCCAAATGCAGCAAAGTGCATTTTAATTTTTTCAATACCTTTGTCTCTCATTTCAACATCTCTATTATGTAAACAAGGAGCATATTAAGATGCTTTAAAGTCGTCTCTTATCACGATAAATTTTCATTTCTTTACAGTCTTGCCTTTTACACCATCGCCTTTTCGCTGTACCAGATGGTTAATATTCCTTTTTTTGCTGAGGTTGTGTTGGGCCAAGGCACGAACATTATAGCATTCCTGCCTTCTGCAAAAAGGGCTTTTTCGATAAAGCTTTCGCTGATTATTTTATCATTTATAAATACGCTTGTGTTCTTTGGCCATTCTGTAATTTGTGCTTTTACGAAGTTTTCATATTCATTGTTTTCAATTATGAAATCGAACTCATCCTTTTTTACGTCTGCTGCTCTTGCGCTAACTACTATATTTCTGATATCATATTTAGCTGGTGTCCAGAACCTCCATAATGAGGATTCTGAGCGGATTATAATGACTGCGTGATCTACTGATTTATTGACCAGCAACCTGTGCTCGCCTAAGCCTGAGATCTGATATGTTTCGTTGTTTAGTGAAATGACTAAGGGCGCATAGTTATTGGTGCTGTTTACATAAAACGAAATATAATCTATTGCTGATTCAGGCAATTCTATTAATGCTTCATTGCTACCAAAGAACAGGCCGTTAAATAAAACTGTGTCTGCGTGGGTAAAATTTTTCTGGATCACTGCACTAGAGACATTAATATTAAACTGGAGGACTTTTTCTTTTGCTATATCTTTCAGGGTTTTGGATATCTCCTGCCTTGATATAGTGGTATAGGTTTTGCTTTGAACGCACTTGCCGTTGTTGCATGAATAGGAATAACAATCATCTCTTTTTTCCATTGTGTTTTCGTCCAGGCTATACCAGCTGCCGCTTGTGCATTTATCTTTGCAGTCTTCTGCCTTTCTTTCGTAAACAACGCTCTTGCAGCCGTCTGAACAGTAATAATCTATGAATTTTGTATATACTGCATTGTTCTTGCAGTATCTGCTGCCTGTTTCCTTATCACTCGCGCTACAGTCTGTTTTCTGATAAACACATTTTCCTGATATAATATTACCGCCATAATTCCATACGTCATTCTCGCACTTACTTGGGCACGATATGCCTTTGCATACACCATTGCTGCAGCCCTCAGGGCAGTACTCTACTGAACGGTCGCTTTCTACATAATGACAGACATAGCCGGAACAATAATAATCCCTATAATGCTGCAAAACGCTTTTGCCGCTGCAGAACTGGTCACCATAGAAGCCGTCTCTGGTATCGCATTCAGTGTCGCATGATATAACGCAATAACCATTGTTACATCCGCCAGAACCGCATTCCTCTGTTTTTTGGTCATAAATATCATACTTACAGCCATCAGGGGTGCAGTAATAATTCTTGTATTGTATATAGAGGTCATCGTTCTTGCAGAATCTGCTGCCATATTCCTTGTCGAGCATGTTGCAGTCTTCTGTCCTGTATTGGCAATAGCCCGCAGAAAAGTAGCCATCATAATAACGCACATCGCTTAAGCACTTGTTTGGGCAGTCTTCGGCAAGAACAACAACTGCAAAAATGGCTATAAATGCTAAAAAGGCCGAGAAAAATAACGTTTTCATAGTCACACCTGACACTATCAGATAGTAACGAAAAGCTTTTAAATCCTAACCGTAGGACTAAAAGTAGTTTGAAATAGGAAGGCAAACCAAATTGACGTACGAAGTACGTCAGTGTGTTCGCTCCTTTTTGCAGAAGCTTTTCAAACTTTTTCCAAAAGTTTGATCAAAACTTTATTTTTCTTTCCGGATGCGCTTTCTTTTCTAAAGAAAGGGCATATGAGCACTGCCAGATTTTCTGAACCGCGAGAACCTAAGGTTCTCTCAGTTCCAAGTTCCTCCTGATCTTTCCTATAGAATATAATATTTTTCTTTTACGGATGCGCTTTCTTTTCTAAAGAAAGGGCATATGGGCACTGCCAGATTTGAACTGGCGGCCTCTACGTTATCAGCGTAGTGCTCTAACCAGGCTAAGCTAAGTGCCCTATGTGAGAAATATATGAATTTCAATACATATAAGAATTTAAGCTAAGTATTAAGTATAGAAAACTGCAAGGTTTTTTATATGAAAAAGGAAAAGATAAGTGGTTTGACAGCTGTTTACAGAAAGGTAAAGGAAGGTTACATTGCATATGTAGAGGAAATACCTGGTGTGAATACCCAAGGCGCTGAATTAAAGGAAACGAAGGAAAATCTTCTGGATGCCCTTAGACTTGTTCTAGAGGTAAATCGTGAGATGGCTGAAAAAGATATAGAAGGCCATAATGTATTGAAGGAAAAGATTTCGATAGATCTATAATGAAAAGAAGAAAACTTATCGATCATATGATTTCTAGCGGTTGTATGTTGATTAGAGAGGGTTCTCGACACACAATTTTCTACAATCCGAGTACAAAAAGAGCTTCTTCTGTTCCTAGGCATTCAGAAATTAACGATTTCCTTGCAAAGAAGATATGCAAAGATCTGGGTATAAAGGAAATGAAATAAAGTAAAGCATTTATTATACTCTTGATCAAAAATTTATTCCTTTTTTTTCTGTTCCTTGTTTCTTTTCAAAGGATTGCACAAGAATTCTTCCTTGAAGTGCTCGTAGAACCTCTTCTCAGAGAGCTGTATAATCTTTAGCGGTTCTCCTTTTTCGATTATGAATTCGCTGTCTGATTTTACATATTCTCCGCCATGGCCATCTATTATGACAGCGCAATCGCCGCCTTTTACCTTAACCTCTATTTTTTTGTTTATGGGAATTATTATCGGCTTTATGAGCGAAAAGAATGGATATAGTGGTGTGATGCTTATAGCTTCTAATTCAGGATCTATCACTGAGCCGCCTGCTGAAGCTGAATAGCCAGTAGAGCCTGATGGTGTTGAGATTAACAACCCATCTCCACGAACATCAAATACTGTATCATCTATCTTGAATTCTATATCCAATATCTTGGATGGCCTTTTTCTGGCAAAGACTATCTCGTTAAGCGCTGGTGGATAGGTTGTATGCAATATTTTGCCAATATATCTCTCAAATTTGCCTCTTTTTAACTTGCTGCACCTCAGCCTTAATCTTTCTATAATATTATAGTTGTGACTTATGATATTATCTATATTTTTTATCAATTCGTTTACTGTGGTTGTGCACAGAAAGCCGTGTCCTTCAATCTTGACAGGCAAAATAGGGACTTTTGCCTCGCTTGCAGCTCTCAGGAGAGTGCCATCGCCGCCAAGGGTTATTATCAGGTCTCCATCGAATTTTTTTATAGCAGTTCCCATTTTTTTAAGCTTTCGTATTCTCCTTGCTGTTGATGGATCAAAATACAGTTCTACCTTATCCTCTAATTCTTTCTTAAGCTTCGTTGCTTCCCTGATGCCTTTCTTGTTTTGCTTGGCTATCACCATTATCTTCGGAGCCTTAAACAAGGAAGACAAGCTTATTATCTCCGGCTTCTTTGCCTTTTTCTCTTTTTTTGTCATTTTTTCTTTCTTCTTCATCTTGGCCATAAATTAAATCCTCTTAATTAATTTCACTTGATAGAAGATATTTAAAAGCAATTATCGGTTATGGAAGATAGCCTCAAGGGTTAGGTTTAAAGAACAACGCTAATGCTCGGAAAGTGAAAGCCTTAATTTTCTGCAACATAAGGTCAATTTTTAGCAT
>CAIKBN010000072.1 GCA_903825675.1 uncultured archaeon | reverse complement strand
TCATGGTTCTTGTAGTAGTCTTGACAGTATTGGTGCTCTAAACAGCATCTTACTTCTCCACTTTTTTTCAGTCTTAGTTTCTGTGGAGCTTTTATAACATACGATAAAGGTGATAAAAATGGCAGCAGGAGAAAAGAGCAAAAGGTTAACCTATTGTGGCGAATGTCCGTCATGGTGCGAGTATGCTGAAGAATATATAAAAAGTACAAAGGAAGTGGATATAAGAGGGGCTGAAATACCATGCCCTATGTGTTACAGAAATGGCCATAGCAACAAGCTAGGATATTACTCGCACATAATATGCGGAGACACCGCCCCAAAAATAAAAAAGAAAGGTTATATTTGATTAATAATAGGTAATTATATGGACTTCAAGAAAATAGAAAATAAATGGCAGAAGAAATGGTCAGCAGCCAAGTTATTTGAATCTGATCCTGATAAAAGAAAAAAGTTCTTTATTACCTTTCCCTATCCTTATGTGAATGGCAGCTCGCATATAGGCCACAGCTTCTCTGCCTGCCGCGTAGATGCCTATGCAAGATATAAGAGAATGCAGGGCTTTAACGTGCTTTATCCGCAAGGCTTTCATGCAACAGGCGAACCGCTGGTAGGCGCACTGGAAAGACTAAAACAAAAAGACCAGGTACAGATAGATACCTTTAAACGGTTTGGTGCCACAGACAAAGATCTTGATGCTTTCATAAAAAAAGGTCCTGAGTTCGCAGCAGTCTTCTGGATGAATAAATGGATTGAAGAATTAAAATTAGCTGGCTTTTCTATTGACTGGAGAAGAAGCTTTATAACTACACCCATTACTCCAACCTACTCAAGATTTATAGAATGGCAGTATAACACCCTGAAGAAAAAAGGCTATGTAGTAAAAGGGACACATCCTGTAATATGGTGCCCAAAATGCCAGAGCCCAACAGGCGACCACGACAGGCTAGAGGGTGTTGGTGAAAGTCCAATAAACTATATCCTGATGAAATTCCAGTTTGACGACTATATATTGCCTGCAGGCACGTTAAGACCAGAAACCATATACGGCGTAACCAACATATGGGTAAACCCAGAAGTAGAATATGTAAAAGCAGTGGTTGATAATGAAAAATGGATAATAAGCAAGGAATGTGCAGAAAAACTAAAAGACCAGCTAAAAAGCGTGGAGATAATTGGAAAAATAAGCGGTGATGCGCTTTTAGGCAAGCGCTGTATCGAGCCGCTAAGCAGAAAAAGCATACCAATCCTGCCATCTGATTTTGTTGATCCTAAATCAGCAACCGGAATAGTAATGAGTGTGCCTTCGCACGCTCCTTATGACTGGATAGCTATAAAGGAACTAATAGAAGGTGATCTAGAAAGATACAGTGTTGAAAGAGCTGAGCTTGAGCCGATATCATTAATAACTACACCTGGATATGGTGAGCACCCTGCAATAGAGCAGTGCAAAAAAATGGGAATAAAATCATTGAAGCAGGCAGATAAGCTGGATGAAGCAACCAGCATAGTTTACAAGAAGGAATTCCACCAAGGCAGGCTAAATGAAAAATGTGATGAATATGCTGGAATGATGGTATCTGAATGCAAGGACAAGTTATCAATAGATTTCATAGAAAAGAATATATCAGACATGATGTGGGACTGCAGTTCAGTAGTCTGTCGGTGCACAGCCAGCTGCCATGTAAAAATACTTGAGAATCAGTGGTTCCTTAAATTCTCTGATGATGAATGGAAAAACCTTGCCAGAAAATGCCTCTCAAAGATGACTATATATCCAGAAGAAGCAAGAACCAATTTCAATAATACAATAGACTGGCTCAAGGACAAGGCATGCGCAAGAAAAAGCGGACTAGGCACTCCAATGCCTTGGGACAACGCTTGGCTTATAGAAACCCTGAGCGATTCGACCATCTACATGGCATACTACACCATAGCAAAAATAATAAACGAGAAAAAACTGCCTGCAGAAAAGCTCACTGACGTTGTTTTTGACTATATCTTCCTAAACAAAAAGCTCGCAGGCAAGATAGAAAAAATAATAGAAGATATGAAAAAGGAATTCGAGTATTACTATCCTGTGGATTTCAGAGGCAGCGGAAAGGATCTTATACAAAATCATCTTACCTTCTTTATTTTTCATCACACAGCTATCTGGCCAGAAAGCCAATGGCCTAAGTGCATTAGTGTGAATGGCTATGTAAATATTGAAGGGGAAAAAATGAGCAAATCAAAAGGCAATATAATTCCAATGAAAGATCTTCTTGACCAGTTTGGCGCGGATTTAACAAGGATCAATATTATTGCGTCAACTGAAGGCATAGATGATGCAGACTGGCGTGCTGAGAACATAAAGAGCTACAGAGCTCGGCTTGAGTTCTTAGCCGATGTAGTAGAAGATATAAAAAGTGCCAAGAGGAGCAAGCTTAACAACGCTGACATCTATCTGCAGAGCAAGATACAAAAAAGCATAGGCAATGCAACAGAAAGCTATGAAATTACGAAATTCAGGACAGCCTTGCATCATGCCTTCTTTGAAAATATTAATGCCATAAAATGGTATCTGAAAAGAGCCGGTGACATGAAAAATGCCAACAAGAAAGTTTTGTATTCTTCTTTGTCAGCTGTTTTAAAGATGCTAGCACCTATAACACCGCATATCTGCGAGGAGCTCTGGGAAAAACTTGGTAACAAACCTTTCATCTCATTGGAATCCTGGCCCAAAGCAGACAAGCACCTGATAGATGAAAAAGCAGAAAGTTATGAAGACTTTGTCAGGCAGGTAGCAAAAGATGTAGAAGAAATACAGGAGTTCACGAAAATCAAGCCAAAAAAAGCATCCATCTTCATAGCTGATAGCTGGAAGTTTAATGTCCTTAATTCAGTCTTAGAAAACAAGGAAAAATCACCAAATGAAGTAATAAGCGAGCTCATGAAGACTGAACTAAAGAAGCATGGCAGCGCAGTTGCGATGTTCGTCCAGTCTTTGTACAAGCGTGTAAATGAGTTATACGCAGTTGAAAAAGACGAACAGCTAAAAATAATTATGGAAGCAGCTAAATTCCTGGAAAAAGAACTGAACTGCAAGATAGAAATAATAGACGCAGAAAAAAGCACTCACGCCAAAGCACGCTCTGCGACGCCGATGAAGCCGGGAATATTGCTGAAGTAAAATTATCGTATACTTTCCTGGCATAAAACATTTAAATATAAGAAATAGCCTTCACTAATCTTTTTGGTTTTCTAATTAATCCACAAATTCCACCAAATTGCGTTAGTATATTTTTGTAAAATACATCATATTGGGTAGATGTCCTTCTTATATATTCCCATCTATCCTGTTTTTCATCTCTTATATGATTAGCAATATCAACCATTTCTCTTCCTGCACGATATCCTACTTTAAAATCATTAATGCATTGCATTCTATTTCACCCTTTAACTATTATAAAAATCAGCCGTATTTAGAATCTCTTTAAGCTCTCAATTAGCTTGTCCTTCTCAGCTTCCTGTTTTCTTATTCTATCGTACATTCCGCCGAGAATATCCTCTATTCTTTCCAGTCTGCCCTGCAGAAGAAGATTCTCTTTTCTTAGCTCAAGTATCGCACACCATATCTGCGCATCCTTTATTTCAGCTGCATTCCTGTATGCGCCCCTGTGCTTGGCTACCTTTTTCAGGATATCATTGAGCTTATTTTCATCATCTATGCTCAGGAACTGCTTCCAGTCTTTTTGCGGATTGAAGAACACCATAACGATCACTACTACTATCAACGAAGCCTTTAAAAGGATTTTGCTGAAGCGGAAAAAGTAATGCCTTTGTAATTTTTTTGTAATGCGCCCTGCTTTTAAAAAGTTTTGTCACAAAAAATATGGGTATGCAGAAGGGCGATTTTGTACGAATAGCTTACATAGGAAGGCTTGAAAGCAATGAAATTTTCGACCTAACAGACGAAGAGCTTGCAAAAAAGGAGAAAATCTACAACCCCAAGATAAGATACAAGCCAGTTCCATTAATAATAGGCACAGGTTTTGTTATTCCAGGCTTAGACAAAGCGCTGCTAGAAATGAAGGTAGGCGAAAAAAAGAAGATATTAATAGAACCAGAAGAAGGCTTTGGTAAAAGAGATCCAAAGCTTACGCAGATCGTACCTAAAAGCGCTTTCAGAGAAATGAAAACCGAACCCAAGCAG
>CAIKBN010000071.1 GCA_903825675.1 uncultured archaeon | reverse complement strand
CTTTCTTTATATCCATTTTCAAAACGCCTCATAAACTTATGTTTTGAAAAGATACTTCAACAAATTCACACATATCATTTTCAAAACACCTATGTTTTGAATTGAGATGCTATAACAAATATAATGCATCTCATCCTCATCAACTTAATCAATTAGAGTAGTTTCCTTATTCTTCTTATCAGATCCTGATTATCAAAGGGCTTGGTAATATAATCCAGAACATTCATCTTCCTTAGTATTTCTTTTCCTGTTTCTGAAAATCTTGCAACCGTCAGGAATACAACCTTGATATCCTTTGTTTTCGGGTCGCTTCTTATTTTTTCGCATGTTTCTCGGCCACTCATGCCAGGCATCATCATATCCAGCAGAACCAGGTCTGGCTTTGTGGTCTTTAATTTATCCAAACACTCCTTTCCATTAGTAGCAGTTATGACATCAAAACCCTCTTCCCTTAGTATTACAGAAACCAGCTCTAGAAGATTCTCTTCGTCATCCACTACCATTATTTTTTTCCCGTCCATTCCACCACCTTAGCCATATATAAATTATTTTGTTATCTTAATAAGTCTTTAGTAATCTCAATTTTCTTGTCAGCGAACATATTAAGGTCGTCAACAAGCATCCTGCTCTCTTCCTTGAGGGGATCCTCCCTCAGTACAATGAAGAGCTTTTTAACACCCTTGTTACCCTCGGTCAGAATTTTATGTGTAAATCTTACAATTGAGGATGCATCCTGATAAACCAGTAAAGTGGAAACTGTATCCATTATGATTGCGCTGCATCCAACCTTCATAGCATCCTTGATAGCATCCTTTAGTTCATCTAAATTAGCTGGCGACGACAAGAAAGTGCAGTTTTCACATGCTTCAGGCTTTTTGTAATGGCTTGTAAGAACATCGATAAAAAGAAATCTGCTGGTATCTATCCTTTGAGCTTTTAATTCTTTAATAATGTCTTGGTATGGTTTGTTCAGGCAGACATAGCATATCTTGGTATGCGATTTTTCAACTGCTTTTACTATTTTCTCTAGCTGCTCTATATATTGATCTTCGTTTATTAGCATTAGTAAGAATTCGTTCTCTGTCATCTCCTTTAGTAAATTCATGTCTTTACCCTGTTGCGTGATACTATTAATATCATTCTTTTGATTTAAATAAACTCTAAGCTTATTGCAAAGCAGCGATTTATTCTTACAGGTTTCTAGAAAGTTATATAAACTGTACGCGTCATAATCTTTATAATAGCCATGCGAATGTAATTGTTTGGTAATTTGCCAGAAAAAAGTAAAGACGAAGAATATATTAAAACTGGTATTAAGGTCTTTGATGATCTGTTTGAAAACGGCATACCCAAAGGCTTGAAAGCTGCAACCACCTCTAGCTATCATAGTCCATAACTAAATTCAATTCAAAATAATTTTCGAAACATCTAATATACTTCGTATATTGTAGTTTCGAATTGAGATGCAGAGGGCATCTCATCTATTTTAAATCCTTTATCTAAAAGTTTATTCAGCAATAGCCCTGTAGTCTAGTGGTCTGAACTCCCATAAAAGGATACCTGCCTCTGGAGCAGGGGACGGAGGTTCGAATCCTCCCAGGGCTACTCATTTAATTCCCCTAAAAGCTTGTTGCCCTTCTTTGTTATTACAAAGCATGTCGAGCCTATTGGATTTACAGTAGAAATAAGCCCCTTATCCACCAAGCTGCATGTAGCAGTGCTAATAACAGCATTTATATCACTGTTGCCAAGCCCGTCGTTCTTTAGGATATTTTTCAGCTCTGCCTTAGTAGCGAGATTTAGCTCAGCTATCTTTTTTAGTATCTTTTCTTCTGTAGTATTTACACTCATTTTCAAAACACCTAATATGCTTTCGCATATTGTAGTTTTGGAACGTCAATCGTGATTGACATTTTCAAAACACCTTATAAATTATAGTTTTGAATTGAGATGCAACACAAATTGACGCAGAACTGCTTGAAGCACCAAAGGTGCTTCTATTTGGTTTTGCGTCAGGTGACTCTGCATCTCATGCTATCAGTTCTTCCTTAAGAGTTTTGTTTTTTCTGCTATTATATCTATGTTATCTTATTCTTATTATCGACCCCCTTTATTAAATTTATTGTTTTGCTTTTAATCAGCCGATAGCATCAGCCTTTTCAAAGGTTTTAAAGATTATAGAAACATTTAAAACTATTTGCATAAAATTATACAAGGTGACCATATGCCAATAGTCGGTATGAACTTTAATTCAATAACTGCCAACATATACCCGGACAAAAAAGTAGAAGGCAATATAAACATAAACTCTACCCCGACCATAGAAAAGGTTGAAAAAAAAGACCTAGGTATGTCAAATCTAAAGGATGTAGTAGCTATAAAATTCAGATTTGACATCTTTTATAATCCTGAAAAAGGGCCAAAAATAGGAGAAATAAACCTTCAGGGAGAGATTCTTTACGCAAGTGAAAAGAGCAAAACTATAATAGAAAAATGGGAAAAAAGCAAGAAACTGGACGAGGAAGTAGCAGTAGAGGTCATGAACACCATCTTCAGACGTTGCTTAACAGAAGGCATTGTTCTTTCTGATGAATTAAGGCTGCCGCCGCCAATAAGATTCCCGCTTGTAAAACCTAAAGAAGAAAATGAATATACTGGATAAATGCTAAACATATTTTTATTGGTTCAGCCTGTGTGGTATACTGTAATAATTTTATTTCAGATGTTAAAAAAATATAACAAGTGGGAATAAGCAAAGAGCTTAAAATCTGTCCTGCCCTATACAAAACACGAGGATTTTTTTGATATATTTAATTCTAGTCTATTATCGCACCTAGTATATCCCTGCTTATCTTTCTCTCTTTTTCTGCTATTTCTGTTACCCGCTCGGTTAGCTCAAATAGCTTCTCCTTTATTTCGTATATGCTCCGCCTGAGCTCAATTATGTCATCTTCCTTTATAGCATCTATGCTTCTCTGGAGATCAGCTATATCTGCCTTCTGGTTATCAAATTTTCTGCTTAAAATGTCTACAAGCTCCCTGAGAAAATCCTCTAGCTCAACTTCCTTTGTCTCTTCCCTGGTCATCTCCTCTCTGGCAATAACATATTCCCTATCCATAATATGGTAATAGCTATGAAATCTTTTATAAACATGCCCCGCTACGCTTAGTTAAATTTAAATAAAAGCGTCTATAAAAAGGTATTATGATAGAAACAGCTATTATTCAAAGAATATATGACGAATTGAAGAAAGAGGTTACCTTCATCAAAAAGCATATGTTTGACCCAGATACAGTAATGACTATAGAAGAAAGCAGACGCTTCGAAAAAAGCATGAGAGAACTTAAAGAAGGAAAAACTACCCCGCTTTCTGAACTGAAAAAAGATCTGGGGTTATGAGATGTTTGATGTTGAATTTTCTCCTCAAGCTGTAAAATTTGTAAAAGATGCCG
>CAIKBN010000070.1 GCA_903825675.1 uncultured archaeon | reverse complement strand
TTGTAGTTGTGGTGGTTGTTACCGGCGTACCGATTGACGCTGAAGCCGGACCGGCAGTTGCATCTCCCGCAAACTCTATCTTTGCATATTTCCATTTTGATTCAAACCAGTTGAATCCAAACCATTTGTACCAATAACCATTATAGCCGGTTTCCAAGTCGTACGTAGCTGTCTTCAGTTGCAAATTTCCATGTGAATATTCAGAGTACTGCACTGTGAGTTTGACTGGTTTGTTTATCAAACCTTTTCCATTAGCATTGTTCTTTAGTTGGCCGTAGAAGAATCCGAGGAAGAAATTTATGTCTATGGAACTTGATGGTTTCAGAACTGTTACTGTTGCAACAATGCTGTTAGAAGAGGTGGTTTCGACGGCGTAGCTGATGCTTACAAGAATCAATAAAAATAAAATGGGTAGTACCAAAGCTACCCTTTTTGAAATTTTCATTTCCTCATCTGATTATTATATGGCAGCGGAAGAATTAAAATGCTACCTGAAAAAACTGTTTTACTCTTTTAGCAACCTGCATTGAATGTTATTGTCTGTGCATAATTGTCGTTAGGTGTGTTAACTGGAGCTGTTAACTCGAAGTAAGTTGTCAATGGTGAACCTGGATTAACATTTGCTCCCGTGCCTACCCAATTATTTGTCAATACATTCCAACCGCTTCCAACACTCCATTGAGTGCTTCCAACTGGCATAGTATTTGAACCACTATAGTATGTTCCTACCCAATCGGTTCCTGCTATCTGAAGAAATGTTGTTGGAGTATTTCCATTGTTTGTTACTGTTGAATATACAGACAGATCGCCACCTACTGTTGCTCCTGGCAATAAACTACCAAAGCCTATAGCTGATGC
Source organism: uncultured archaeon (assembly GCA_903825675.1). GTDB lineage: Archaea > Aenigmatarchaeota > Aenigmatarchaeia > GW2011-AR5 > GW2011-AR5 > CAIKBN01. The sequence goes on along the minus strand of CAIKBN010000070.1, from coordinate 1,930 downwards.
TGATATTCCGCATGCTGCTGCTTGACAACTTCCTTGCCAACATATAGGTGTACCGCCGCCACATTGACTATTGTCATTGCATGGCGATACGGTAGCTGTTGCAGTTAAGTCTCCGCTTGCAAAAACTGCTGTTGCTAGTAATGCTAGTGCTAGGGTTGCTATTCCTATTAGTTTCTTCACTTTTTTCACCCCATTTTTATTTCATGAAATAATTCATGAACATTAGAAGAGATTGATTCAGAATAAACATCAGTAAGGTGGTCATTGACAAAGAAAACTTTTTAACTGCAGAAAAATATTTTCTATCCCACATTGCCCCACACCATAACAAATATATGATAAGAGCCCTTAAATGACTATTCGGATTTTTTTTTGGCATTACGCTAAAATTACGGTAGCATTACAAAAAGAAGTGTTTTTTTAATTCAGAAAACTCACTTTTTTGAACCAGAAAACTTATAATTATAATCTACCTTTTTATTTCTTAGCTTTTTCATTTGAGGCTTTTTAACATTTTTTCTTCTAGCTTTGCAGAGAATGAAAGCAATTACAAGCAAGGCAATTATCAGAATAACCACATAATAATTATCAGAGATTAGAGCAACAAGCCTTGATGCAGAGATTGCCTCGTTTGGCGGGGAAGAAGCTCCTTGATTTGTCTGTCCTGAAGAGGTTCCTTGCTTCGGCTGTCCATAAACTGAAATAATCACGCTCTTCATCAATTGAATGTTTATCTTGACCTGACCAGGCGTGCCCTCCTGCAAGGCATAAAGAGAACCGGTTATGTTTCCTGCTGTGCTATAATCAGAAGGTATGCTTGCTGTTATGTTGGTATAGACAAGTTTCTTTGGCACAAGGCTCACATTCGCCGGGAAAGAAAGATACTTTGCAGCATCCCCTTCTGCTCTCAGGCTGACAACAACTGTCGCATTTCCGTCGTTTATCAGTCCATATAAAGATGAATTGCTTCCGCCAATTGGAGTTGAAATAACTACTGGCCCTGCTACCTCCTGCAAGGCAAGAGCATTGGTTGCCAACAGCAGGAATGCCAGCACTATGATGATTTTTTTCATATCAACAACCTATGTAGACTAAATAATAATGGCAATCTTTAAATGTGCTCTAAGATTGTTAGGTAGAGCTTTGTATCTGAGTTACATTAGCTTCTTCCCAGCTCTCACCTGCCTATATAATAAGGAATGGCTAAAAAGTTAATCGTGCATTAAGCTTTCTTGTAAGTTAATGTAACTGATCTGCCCTTGTATATACAGCGATACGATTCAGTAGTTCCGATTAAATCTGATGATACCTCACCAACTTTGGTTAGGGTACATCGCCTGCAATAATTTTCATCACTGTCGTATCTTGAACAGGACATCCGGGCTCTTACTATACGTTCGTGTATAGCATCTTTTTTTTGTGCAGCTGGTCCTCCATCATAAAGCCCCTTTTCCTGGTTTTCCTGGGATAGGCTGAAGCCTAATAATTCTGTGCCCTTCCATCCACGGCTTCTAAGCTCCCTAATTATTTTCGAGGGATGGCCAACTAATGTTATTTCTCCGTATTGAACTATTCCTTTTTCTTCATCAATGACCTTAGGTTCTGGCATAAGGGAAAATGATATATCAAATGAATTTAAAGCTATATTGAAAGGGCTGGTTTTTTAAACACTTAAAAAAGCTGAATAACAAATTCATTTTTTTCTGTTATTCTGAGTTACTTTAGTTAAATATAAATATAACCTAGGGCATAGTATTGATATGGAAGCAGTTTTTTTGTGGATTATTGCAATCCCTATTGTATCTCTGCTTTTTTTGACTGTTTACTATGGCATAATGGCTGGGAAATCATGGGGCGGTGAAATATTAGGGGTTTTAAAGAGGATTGCCGGCGGAATCATATTTTCATTAGTAACCATTATAATAGTAGG
>CAIKBN010000069.1 GCA_903825675.1 uncultured archaeon | reverse complement strand
TCAAAGCGTTCGCCTCCTTTTTTCAGGTCAGGCATATTCTCCTTAGCCCTTTTTAGCATCTCCAAGTAATCGTTCATTTACTCCCCTACGAAACTCCTTAAATCCATGGTTGCTAAATATTTGTTTCTCGCGCTCTTTATAGTTCCTGTGACACCCAAGATTTTAATTGCAACCCTTTTTTCCCCTATCATATGAATCAGCGACAAAACAGTTCTTATATGTTCCACATAATTATTTCCGCACCTTATAATCCCGCGCTGATTATTCTCATCGTACAGATTCTTTATAAACCATATCTTGGCCTTGCTTGCTTCTAATTCGCCAAGAAAATTCAGCATAGAATCCCATACCGCATTTACAAAATCCCCGTATTCTATTTTATTTTCAGATATAGCCTCAAATACCACATATCTCTTATGATCCCTTAAGCTCGGCGGTAGCGGTTTTGGTTCATTCATTTTCAAAACACCTCACAAATATTTGTTTTGAAAAGAAATCCTTCACATATTTCTTGGAATTTCATGCTTATCCCCATCGACAACACTCACTCCCTCAGACCTCTTGTCTGCAAGCTTTTCTCTATTCGTTTTTATTAATTCCTCTGGCACAGTAGACACAGCAGCTATGGCATCACCAAGCTCCATGCCAAGCAGATGAGCAATGGATGCCAGCTCTCTTCCGCTTCTCATGCCCCACTTGGAAACTGCACCAGATGTTATTACAACATTTGCATCATATTTTTTGCACAGCTTGATGTTCTTCTCCATAGCAGAAAGATTGTATGTCCTGTGCTTATTGTAGCTTTCCAGTATCTCTCTAAAATTGATTTCAATAGCAACATTGTTTTCGCTTGCAGCTTTTATGCATATATGATCAAGCCCGCTGTCCTTTCTTCCAAGCTCAGGATGACATAGTATGTCTATCATGCTGTTTTCGCAAGCAGCCCTGTTGATATCATAATCACCGCCATGAACCATTAGTATCTCAGCCCTTTTCCTGATTTTCTTTACAATCTCATTCAGCTCTTCAGCAGAAGTAGGCTTGATTATTAAAGCAACAATCAAGTCTATGTCACTCTTTGGTATTTCTTCTAATTTGCCTGAGCTGTAATACCTTACAATGCCTAAACCAGCTAAATCCAGCTTCTTCGCCATCTCCACAGTTTCTGCTACAGTGTTTTCGCCTATAGAAAGGCTTGTATGCACATGCAGGTCATAAAAAGGCATATTTTCACCTGAATTATCTTTAAACTAATTATTGAAATACTTTAGAAAGAACCTTTAAAAATGGCTATAAACCAGAATGAGATGGCTTTGTTCTAGCCTTCTTTCCAGCAGACGTCAGTCCACGGAAGGCTCTTCTTCGCTGGCCAACTATCCAGTTTATTTTCGCATCGCTCTTTATAACCGGATGATTTGGATCTACAAGTATAACCTCATAAAATTTGTATTTTCCGCTCTCACCAACATAATAACTGTTAAGTACCTCGAGATTAGGGAAAACTCTTGCAACTCTTTTCTCTGCTATTGCCTGAGCACTCTGCTCTGTTGTGAAGAACCTACCGCTTTTTTTTGGTTTTCTCCCTTTTCGTATAGAAGGCCTCTTGCGGCCGCCCTTGCCTATTCTCGTCCTTACAACAATAAACCCCTGTTTAGCCTTGTAGCCTAGACTCCTAGCCCTGTCAATCCTAGTAGGCTTGTCTATCTTCTTTGTTACTGCCTCATGTACCCATTTTCTTGCCTTGTCTTTGTAAACAGCTTCTGGCTTCTTCCACGCATCCCTAAGATAATGATAATATCCCATTGCAATCACAATAAAGACATTTCTTTATAGTAAATCAGGTTAAGCTTCAATATGTATAAAACCTGGTTTGCATATAATGAAACAATGTATAATATCCAAACTATTTACTTGTTTCACTATAAATATTTAAAAGCGAATGTTAAACTATTTAAATAAGGAAATGAATTGATAACAAATAGAGGTGAAGATATGCATTCTGCAATTAAGCTGATTATTGGCCTGATTATCTTCGCAGCAGGAATATACTGGTATCTTGGTGTAGGAATAGCTGGATGGACAGGAGCAATAGCATTTGATGCACTCAAGACAGTGTTCATCGGCGTATTCGGATTATTCCTGATATTCCTCGGTTTTATAGTAGCATGGATAGAATACGAAGATCTCAAATGGGAAGCCAAGGAGAAGAAAGAAACCAAGAAAACCGAGCCTGCAAGAAGAAGAAAGAGATAATTCAGGATAGAATTTATTATTTTTGACTTCTGACTCGAAATGAATGATAAGATGTCAGAAAGAAATCCACAAAAGGATTTCATTTTTTTTAATTACTTTTTCTTTCTATATTAAATATCTTTATACCTAATTCTTAATGTTCGATATGCAATCTGCAAGGCTGTGCATTATATGCAAGGGCTCGCGTGCGCTTTGTGGTCATGTGAATTGTCCGCTGCTCGCTAAAATAGAAGCCAAACCAAAGAATAAAATTGGCGAAGAATTCTTCGGACCTTCACCATCTATATTTGTTGGCAGGATCGGATATCCTAATGTCTTTGCCGGTCCTTTAGGAGCATTAGCTACTGATGAATTGCAGTCAGTAGATAATCCCTCTTCATGGTTCGGCAGGAGTTATGAAGACATAATAGCCCTTCGTTCGCTATTGTTAAGAGGCAAACAGAAGCAGAGCGTGTTCTCCCGTGGAAAATTTATAGAAGAGATGCAGGAACTTGCTATGGCAGAGAAACCAACAGACATAGAGATGCGCTTTGAGGGCAAGCCTGTATACAGATTCAGCTTTTCTGATGTCATGCAGCCAATGGGACCATCTGTTACTCTAAATAAATTAACCATAGCTGAAAACCCGAAAATCTCAACAAGCGTTGAGAAGATAGTTAACGATGAACTAAAAGCAGCTGAGGCCAGTTATGCCTTATACAAGCAAGGCAGCGATGTATATAAAATAAGCACTATTATATCCTCAGGAGCACTTGGCTATCATAAAAACAGGCGGTTAGTTCCAACGCGCTACTCTATAACAGCAATAGATGACATAATATGCAAGCAGATGCTGGAAGAAGTTCGTCAATTCAGCCAGTTAAACAGCCTTTTCGTTTATTCATCCCAGTTTTTGGATAATCATTTTGAGATATTATTAATGCCTGGCAGCTGGGAGTACGAGAACTTCGAGGCCTGGGCACCTGGTTCGTTCTGGTCCAAGTACCTGAAAAAAGCAGAGATCGTTGAGGAATACGAGCCTTACAGCGGAAGAAAAAGCTATGCAGATCAGGAAGGCGGAGGATATTACGCAGCAAGGCTCGCAGTCGTAGAAGCCCTGCATAAGATGAAAAAACAGGCTCGTGTTATCGTGTTCCGCGAGATCTATGAAGGCTATACCATACCACTAGGCGTCTGGCAGGTTCGTGAAAACGTAAGAAATGCAATGCGGCAGAACCCGCATCAATTCTCAACGCTGAAAGAAGCCATGAACCATATAAATTCTAATCTTCGTTTACCAGTCAGCGAATACGCCAAGCAAAGCAGAATTCTCGGGCAGAAGCGGTTAGCTGACTGGGTTTAAATATATTTCTGTCATCCAATTCGTATGAGCAATGAAAAATTCCTTAGGGATATTGAAGAAGCCATGAGCAAGGCCTCAGACCAGAAAGAATATTTCAAACCAAGGGATGCTGCTTTAGCGTTTTCGCAGATGCGTAATCCGTACTCATCCTGGGAAGAGCATGATCGCAGAAGAGACAGATTTCTGAAAGAACAGGCAGTAATATTCAAGCCTTTAGACATAACACCCGAAATGGTCGAAGCTTGGGGACATGATTTAACTAATTCTGACATGACAGGATTTTATTATATTTTAGGTCCAAGCCAGGTGTTGTATCTTACTATGGGATCTAAGGCATTTGGCAACGACTGGATGGAAAAAGCGGATACATGGCTTTATAAGAATAATGATGAAAAAGCGCAGAATAATATGCATATTAAAAAGGTTCTTTATCAGCCAGAGCAGCTTTTGTTCGTTGAAGGCAGAATAATTGAAGATTCCGGTGAAACTAGTACACTGGCAGCATATTCATTAAAGAAGCAGCACTTATCAGCAGGAGAGCTTCAGGATGCTGCTGATAATGCATTCGAATTGTATGATACCTTTGAATTCTCAAAACTTCATTACGAAAGATTGGAAAAGCTAAACTTTTTCTCATATTTTCTGGCTGATTTAGTAGAATTGATTGCAAAGCTGGATCCTGGAAAGATCCCAAAAGAAGTCTATGAAGGCAAGGCAATAGAATTTTTTGAAGAAGGGGATTATGTCCTATGTCATGGCTTGAGAGTCGAAAACAAAATAAAACCAGGGCACAATCTTGTACTTACCAACTGCCGGGAACGTTTTCATAAAGACCTTGTCAAGCCAGGCGATCTTGTCAGGTATGTCTTGAGCCCGAGAATAGATTATTCATACAGGGGAATGCTTGTTGATGTGCTGCGCTGATTTGTTTAGATATTTAGTATTCATCCCAGCTCTTTATCTTGAGGTCTTCTAGTCGTTTCTTGCTCAGCGCATCAACAAAAAGCTCTGCCAGTTGCAAATTCGTTATTAACGGTATAGAGAAATCAATGGCAGACCTTCTTATAGCGTATTCATCATCTAGCTCCTCTTTCCTGAATTCAGCAGGTATGTTTATAACCAAAGCCAGCTTTTTTTCAGACAAAAGGTCAATCGCGTCAACACCGCCTGGCTCATGAACCTTGCTGACAAGGATGTTTTTTACCCCGTTTTTATTCAGGAATTCGCTTGTGCCCTTGGTTGCAAAAATATCAAAGCCCATTTCACGAAGCTTTCTTATGCTTTTTAGAAAGCTGTATTTGTTCTCATCGCCGCCTATGCTTAGCATAACGCTTTCTTTCGGAAGATCAAAGCCAGTTGATATTATTGATTTTAGAAATGCCTCGTTTAGGTCATCGCCTAAGCATGCAACCTCTCCTGTTGATGTCATTTCAACAGTCACAACAGGATCAGCGCCCTTTAGCCTGGAAAAAGAGAACTGCGGTGCCTTTACGCCAACATATGGTATATCAAGCGTTGAGCCCTTTAGTTCAATATCCTCACCGATAATAGCCCTTGTTGCCTTATCAATGAAATTTATCTTAGATACCTTAGATACTAATGGAAAGCTTCTGCTAGCCCTCAGGTTGCATTCAATAACCTTTATGTCATTCTCCTTGGCAAGGAACTGGATATTGAAAGGGCCAGTAATATTTAGCGATGATGCAATCTTTTCTGTAATAACCTTTATTCTCTTTATGGTTTCTATGTATAAATTCTGCGGCGGATAAACTATAGTTGCATCGCCTGAATGAACGCCGGCGTTTTCGACATGCTCGCTTATTGCCCATACAGCCAGCTTTCCATCCTTGGCAACTGCATCTATCTCTATCTCCTTGGCATTGGTTATGAATTTGCTGATAACAACAGGGCGTTCCATGTTAACCTCTACTGCCCTGGATAGATATATTTCAAGGTCACGGTCATTAAAAGCAATGCTCATAGCAGATCCACTTAGTACATAAGACGGCCTGACCAGAACAGGATAGCCAATGCTCTCAGAGAATTTTTTTGCCTCTTCAATAGAAGTAAGTTCTTTCCAACATGGCTGAT
>CAIKBN010000068.1 GCA_903825675.1 uncultured archaeon | reverse complement strand
TATTTCAATTTTTATATGATTTGTTATATAATTCCATCGGTTGAAATAGCTATTATAATTCTTGCCCTTGCAATTTTGCACACATTATTTCTTCCACCTTTTTAGTTTTGGCAAAATGCTTGATGCCATTTTTCTTGCTTGCTCTTCTGACATACCCATCTGAATACCAAATTTTATATTCTTCTCTATTTTCTCCTTTAATGTTATGCCTTCATCTAAGAATTTGCCATTTTTAAAGCAATGAAAACAATATTCCCTACTCTTAGAAAAATCCTTATTCGTTCCAAAATCCTGTTCTTTTGTTAGTGGCATTCCACAGCTTTGACATATTGGGTTTTCCATAATTATTAGAGAAAGTTATACTTTATAAATATGCATATGTTTATAAAATTATAAAATAAATAAAGGATGTTTTAATATGGATAAAAAAAATCAGAAAAAACTGACTACAGTTGCTGGTGCCCCTGTACCAGATAATCAAAATTCTATGACTGCCGGTCCTAGAGGACCCATGCTGCTGCAGGACGTATGGTTCCTCGAGAAGCTTGCTCATTTTGACAGGGAAGTAATTCCTGAGAGAAGAATGCATGCCAAAGGCTCTGGTGCTTATGGCACTTTTACTGTAACTCATGACATCACAAAATACACCAAAGCGAAGATCTTTTCTGCAATAGGCAAGAAAACTGATATGTTTGTCCGCTTTTCAACAGTTGCTGGAGAGCGTGGCGCTGCTGATGCAGAGCGTGATATTCGCGGCTTTGCCATGAAGTTCTATACAGAAGAGGGCAACTGGGATCTAGTAGGAAACAATACGCCAGTGTTCTTCATCCGCGATCCACTCAAATTCCCAGACTTGAATCATGCAGTAAAGCGTGACCCGCGTACAAATATGAGGAGTGCAAAAAACAACTGGGACTTTTGGTCGTCTCTTCCTGAAGCGCTTCATCAGGTAACTATTGTCATGAGTGATAGAGGCATTCCGTTATCTTACAGACATATGCACGGTTTCGGGAGCCACACTTTTAGTATGGTTAATGCCAAAAATGAGCGCGTATGGGTTAAATTCCATTTTATTACACAGCAAGGCATCAAAAACATGACTGATGCTGAGGCTGAAGCTATTGTTGCAAAGGATCGCGAAAGTCATCAGCGTGACTTATACAAAAGTATCGAACGCGGTGAATTCCCTCGCTGGAAGATGTTCATCCAAGTAATGACTGAGGAGCAGGCAAAAAAGATGCCATACAATCCTTTCGATTTGACGAAAGTTTGGTATCATAAAGACTTTCTTCTTATAGAGGTTGGTTATTTTGAACTCAACCGCAATCCTGAGAATTATTTTGCAGAGGTAGAACAGTCTGCATTCAACCCAGCCAATGTAGTTCCTGGAATAGGTTTTTCTCCTGATAAGATGTTGCAAGGCAGACTATTCTCTTATGGCGACGCACAGCGTTACAGACTCGGTGTAAATCATCATCTGATACCAGTAAATGCTCCTCGTTGCCCAGTCAATAGCTATCACCGAGACGGTCAGATGAGAGTCAACAATAACGCGGGCAGCACTATAGGTTATGAGCCTAACAGCTATGGGGAATGGCAAGAACAGCCAGAATCCAAAGAACCGCCGCTTGCATTAAGTGGCGCTGCAGACCATTGGAATTTCAGGGAAGATGACGATGATTACTATACCCAACCAGGGAAGCTGTTCAGGCTGATGAGTCCTGCGCAGCAAAAAGTGTTGTTTGAAAACACAGCACGCGCAATGGGAGACATTCCAAAAGAAATAAAGATAAGACATATCAGAAACTGCCTGAAGGCCGACCCTGCTTATGGCAAGGGATTGGCAGATGTTCTAGGAATCTCAATAAATGAAGTAAAGTAATTCGTCACTTCAGATACCTTTTCTGCTATTAATAACATTTTCCTGATCTCTGACAAAAAGGGCTTTTGTTAGATATTTAGACATAACACCTCCAAAAAGCGAACAAAAGTAGATGAAGCGGATAGTTATATTCAATTGTCGTGAGGATATTATACTGGCTCGGCTATTGCAAGAAGATTAATAAATATAGACTTCCTAATTATTATGGATTGAAAAATGTCTAATAAAAATAAATATTTGATAAATATGAATGAGGGAGAAAACGGGACTATTATCTCTATATGCGGAGGCAAAATGGCTACTAAAAGATTAATGGATTTAGGATTAGTGCCCGGAACTCGAATAAAAATTTTATCAAAAGCTCTATTTAAGGGTCCTGTAGAAATTGGGGTCAGAGGTTCAAAATTAGTTATAGGTAGGAGATTATCAGCAAAAATTTTAGTAGGGCTAATATGATTGAAAAGAAAAAAATAAACATTGCTTTAGCCGGTCAGGCAAATGTAGGTAAGTCTGTTATATTTAATCATTTAACTGGGCTTCACCAACACATTGGCAATTGGCCAGGAAAAACAATAGAAAAGGCAGAGGGAACCCTTTTTTATAAAGGATATACGATTGATGTTTTAGATTTGCCGGGTATTTGTTCTTTGAGCACATATTCAATCGAAGAATTAATTTCTAGGGAATTTATTGCCACACAAAGACCAGATGTTGTTGTTAATGTAGTTGATGGAACAGTTCTTGAAAGAAACTTAATATTTACTTTACAACTTTTGGAGCTAGAAAGACCTACGGTTATGGCTCTGAATATGGTTAATTTGCTAAAAAAGAAGGGAATTGAAATTGATTTTCAACGTCTCGAAAAGATTTTACAAATTCCAATAGTTCCCGTTGAAGCTATTCATGGAAAGGGAATCGCAGAAATTTTAGAAGCTGTAATAGGATTAGTGAAGACGGAAAAATCTTGCAGGCCGCTGAAATTTGGGAAAGAAGTTGAGGTACGGATTGAAAAACTGATTCAGGCCTTAAAAGATGTTGATGTTTCTTATCCAAAAAGATGGCTGGCAATAAAACTTTTAGAAAAGGATAAAGAAGTTGAAAAATTAGTAAAAGAGAAATCCCAAAAAATCTTAGAAGAAGCAAAAAAATTACAAAAAGAATTAGAAGATATTCACAAACACGATTCTTCGTTTGTCATTGCTGCTGAAAGGTGCTTTTTAGCTTCTAATATAGCAAAAGAAGTAATAAAAATTACTGCACCTAAAAAAATTAGTTTTGCTGAAAAGTTAGATAGTCTTACTTCTCATAAAATTTTGGGCTATTTTGTAATGGTTTTAATTTTAGGAATGATGTTTCTGACTGTTTTTAAATTTGGAAACTGGCTTTCTTCAGTTTTGGAAAATATTTTGATCAGCTGGCAGGGAAGTTGGGAAGGAATTTTTGGTTCTTCGATTTTGTCTTCTCTAATTTGGTCAGCAATTGAAAGTTTAGTAGCTTTGATAGAAATCGCTTTGCCTTACATTATTCCTTTTTATTTTATTTTATTTTTATTAGAAGATTGGGGATATTTAGCTCGAATTGCCTTTTTGGCAGACAGTTTAATGCATAAATTAGGGATTCATGGAAAGGCCTGCATTCCATTGATACTTGGATTTGGATGCAATGTTCCTGCTTGCCTTGCTTGTCGAATTATGGAGACTAAGAGAGAAAGATTTATTACAGGGTTTTTAGTTACATTTATTCCTTGTTCGGCTATTACGATAATTATTATGGGACTTGTTGGAAAATTTATGGGAATAGGCTGGGCTTTAGCCTTGTATCTCTTTGTTTTTTTAACAATTTTTATATTTGGGAGAATAGCTTCAAAAGTTTTGCCAGGCGAGCCAACAGAGCTTATTATGAGCGTGCCTGATTATAAATTCCCAAATCTTAAAACAGTAATATCCCAAACTTGGTTTCGTCTAAGAGAGTTTCTATTTATCGCTGCTCCTTTAGTAATAATTTCGGGAGTGATTATCAAGGGGTTCTATTTAGCAGGATGGTTAGAAATTATTGCTAATTTATTAAGTCCGATTACTGTACAATGGCTAGGATTGCCCGTCATTACAGGAATTTTACTTATTTTTGGAATTTTAAGAAAAGAATTAATTTTATTAATGCTTTCTGTTCTTTTGGGAACATCAAATTTTATCCAAGTGTTAAGCCCCGTTCAGATGCTTACCTTGGCGTTGGTAAGCATATTCTATATTCCATGCATTGCTACCATATCTGCTCTTTGGAAAGAATTTGGCTGGAAAAGGGCATTAGGTATTACCACATTTAAAATAATGTTTGCTATTTTAATAGCGGGATTTGTTTCAAAAATTTTATTGATATTTTGGTAGCTAACTCATTAGAAAAAGTAAAACAAAAGTTTTATTAATATTAACATAAATGGGATTATTCGATGATTTCAAGAGATGTTTTACAAAAGAAATTCAGAATTTTCATATTATTATCATTGTTTATTCTAATTATAGAAATAGCGGGTGGTATTTTTACAAACAGCTTGGCATTGTTGAGTGATGCTGGACATGTGTTTGTCGATTTGTTGGCTATTTTATTGGCATATGCTGCATTAGGCATTTCGCAGAAAAAACCTACAAATAAATTCACCTATGGATACCGTAGAGCAGAAATTCTTGCCGCAGTTATAAATGGAATTATACTTATTTTTATCACAATCTTTATTTTTTACGAGTCATATGTTCGTTTTCTATCTTCCGAGACGATAAAAGGACCGGAAATGCTTGTAATTTCCGTTATCGGACTTATGGGTAACTTATATGTCGTATTAAAAATGAAAGATTATGAAAAAGAGAATTTGAATATAAAGGGAGCTTATCTTCATGTGCTGACGGATGCTTTATCATCATTCGGTGTTGTCATAGCAGGCATTCTTATTATCACTACTGGAAATTACATCTTTGACCCTATAATGAGTGTAATAATCGGGTTCTTCATATTGATGAGCTCTTTGAGATTAATATACGAATGTGTTAACATTCTTATGGAGGCAACACCTCATTGTATTGATATAGAAAAATTGTTAAAAGATATTCAAAAAATAAAGGGGGTCAAAGAAGTACATGACCTACATGTTTGGAGTACATCATCGGATATACATAATATGAGTTCTCATGTTTTGATAGATGCAAAAGACGTAAAATCAATGCAAAAAACTGTGTCTAATGTAAAGAAAATGCTCGCATCAAAGTATAACATAATGCATACTGTCATACAGTCTGAGTGCGAAAAATGTATAGACAGCAAGAAACATAACAGGCATTAAATATTTCCATTATTCATACTTGCAACACTGAGCTGATATTTTTCACTCGCTTAAAATTAATGGCTCTAGTTTTTAACACGTCTCTTAAAAACAAGGGCTACGGTTTTTAATATTTTTAAAAGGCATTATAATTATGCCTAAAAAGCTTAGGAAAACTGCGAAGAGCAAGAAAAAGCCTAAAAAAATGGTAGATGAGGTAAAACTGCTTGAAAAGGGCCATGTGCCTGACACAAGCAAGATTGGCTCAGGGTTCAAGGGAAAGAATAAAATAATTATAAGCTAGTTCCTGGCACAGTTCACATAGGATTCCAGAAATGCTTTGTATAACTTTTCGTTTATATGAGGCTTGCTTAAAAATGCTGCTACTGCATCTGCACCGCTGTATTCTGCCATTTCATGAATACTGCCAAGATCCATTACATAATCATTAACTCTTTTGGCAAACTGATATTCCTTATGATAGGCTCCTGATTTTTCTTCACCTATTTTTTCAGTTATTACCTCATTTCCACCTTCTACTAAGGCGTGGCCGATAGGGAAAATGCCAAAATCTGTTAAGGCATATAATTTCAAGAGTTCTTTTTTGCCACGCTGGGCAAGATGAACGCCTTCATGAGTAGCTACATTTTTCCTTAATTTTGGATATTTAACTATATCAGGGTTGTATGCAATAACAACATTGGGACCTATGGCAGATTCTATTGCAGATTTTTCAGCTTCGTAACC
>CAIKBN010000067.1 GCA_903825675.1 uncultured archaeon | reverse complement strand
TCTCTTCATATACTTATTTATTATATCTCAGGTGTCATAGAAGGATGGCGCATGTGAAAAGATCTTTCCATTAATGTTTTAATGAAGTTTACCTTTGATAGCGGAACACCGACTTGTTTGGCTATGATTTCTGGTTTCATCTTTTTTTCAAGCCCGAACAGGATCAGATCAACCTTTTCGTAGGGCATTCCTGTAATATAAATATATTTGTCATTTACACCTGGCATGATATCAGGGTTTGAAGGCTTGCTTATTATTTCGTTTGGGACCTTAAGGTATCTGGCTAATTGTAAAACCTGTGTTCTATATAAATTACCTATAGGCATGATATCTGCATTATTATCGACTCCAAATTTACAGAACAAGCCGGTTAATCCTTCTGATTGGTTGGCAGCGCCTGCAACAAGCAGATTGTTTGCTTCTCCGTAAAAATACACCATAACCATCCTCATTCGATGTTTTGCCTTAAAATGGGCGATTCCCTTTGCAACAAGTTTGTCGCTGCACCCGTCCAGGCCATGAGCGAAGGGGCTTTCTCCGTATTTTTTCTCGAATTGCTTATACATTATGTGGGTTGCCTTTTCTTTCAGTGCTCTTGTTGGAATTTTAGAATAAGCGTAATTATACAGGCCCATTTTCTCAAGCTCTGATGTAATATCTGCAAGCTCTGTTTTAATGCCAAGCCACTTGGCTACGAGCTTGCCGTCTTCAGTTGCCTGCGGGTTGCCTTCTTTTTCTGGCATGAATAAGCCAAGAACCTTTGCTTTGCCCAAGGCTTTTACACAAAGAGCAGCAACTGTGGTTGAATCTACGCCACCGCTTAAGCTGACAATAACACCGTCTCTATTGAGCTGCTTTACGCTGGCTTTAATGAACTGCTGAATTTTATTAGAAACTAATTTGCTGTCTATATCCAAAAGTTCTTTTTTTAGTTGCATGATAATTATTATATATGCACGTATTTAATTTAAATTTTCTGGGATGTGTCAGCGCCCTCCCAGCTTATGGTTTCGATTCCTTTAAAAAGATTTTAGACAATATTTAAAAGAAAGGGAAATAATTAATTTACAATAAATGATTAACATGGAACATGTAGCAGATTTCATTAGACCTGTAAGAGCTGTTTTTAGATATTTAAAGGAGCATCCTCTGTATGCCTTTCCTGCATCTGCCGGTGCATTGAATGCAGCTACTACTTACTATGCTTTAAAAGGCCCTTCGAGTCCTGTTCTGGCTATAGTAGGTACTTCATTGCTTACTCTTACTTCGCTTGGTTTGACTATATGGTCATATCATGGAGGACATGACCTGAAAAGCGATGAAAATTATGATGATTCGATGGTCCATGATCATGAAAGTGTCAAGATACGTCTTGGCGAAGTATATCCTGGTGTTTGGTTTCCTATGAATGATTGGGATAGAAAATAAAAAAGAAAAATAGGGGAAACCTTATTCAGGATTCACCCTTTCTGTTCTTGTCAAAAATCTGTATCTAAGTGCAAGGTTATTGTCTATAGCCATCTTGTTCCATTCTATTCTTTTGCCCGGGAGCACATAACTTCTTTCGATATCAGGCACTGACCAGCCTGGATTCAGTGCTCCATCTGCTCCATTTTTATAGAAGGCTAGTTCAACTGCTCTGGTGTTAAACCTAAGTTTTGGTAGCATAGAATAGCTTATGGTGTTAGCCATCTTAGTTGCTTTTTCAAAGCCCTCCTTTGTGCACCTGACCGGAGCATATCTTCCTTCTAATTCAGGCGTGTCTATTTCTGCTTGCAGGGTCTCTAGTTCTTTTGGAACAGTCCATGTGTTTTTTCCAGGCCAGCTGAATAATTCATATTCACCTGCTTTTTCATCTATTCCAAGCCTTTCTTTGATCTTGGCAGCTGAAGCTCTGTAATATCTGCCCTCGTCTTCCAGTCTTTTTTCCAGTGCCTTGGTTTTGATGTAGTCGCCGCTGAAGAAGGCCTGCCACAGGTTTGGCTGGACAAAGTTCTCGAACCTTATTACCTTGCTTCCGTTAATCCTGTCTTTCAAGCGCATATCATAGTTTCTCAGTGCTATGCCATACTTGTCTGCGAATTTGACTATGTCCTGGTATGGCGGTATTTCGATTGTTCTTGAACCCTCATAGAAATTTCCGTCCAGATTTGTTATCAGGAAATTTCTATATTTCCCTGTTTTATTCTTTTCCAGATCCACAACGTTCTGGTCCTCAATCCTGACTGAGAACGAAAACGCGTCTTTTTTTGCAATCAGGCCGAGGATTTTTCCATGCCTGTTTTCTTTTGATATGATCCACTCCTTTTCATTCCTTTTGCCCGGACCTATTGGCTTATATTCCGGGAGGTTGATTACTGCTTCCCTGTCAGCGAGCACATTCAACATGCTTGCCATGTCAAGGTTTGAACCCTTGTACTCTCCGTGCACGCTGTAAGATGGTGTAGGATTTCTTTCAAACAATCCGCGGTTCCATCTTTCCCTCATTCCATCGTATACTGGAAGAACATCCTGTGATCTGTCCATGATCTCTTCCATTGTTTTATCGCTGGCTAATCCGCTCAACGTTTTTGCATACTCCATTTTTTATCACCCCGCTTCTTATATACGCCTGGGGTGAGTTGAATTAATGTGGTGGTAATAGTTACCACAAAGTTTATATTATGCAAAAAGTAACTATAAGCATGGTAGAAGAGTATTCGATCTTGCAAGAATTGGGCCTGACTAAGTCAGAAGCAAAGGTCTATCTGACCCTGCTCAGGCTAAGAAGCGGGCTTGCAGGCGAGATAGCAGGCAAGACAGGATTGCATAGAAGGAATGTTTATGATGCTCTGGAAAGACTGATGCAAAAAGGCCTTGTCGGATTCGTTATACAAAACAACAGGAAATCTTTCCAGGCAAAGGAGCCTGAAAGCATTCTTGAAATTCTTGAAAACAAAAGGCTTGCCTTTGAGGAAATACTGCCAAAACTAAAGGCAAGATATGATACTGCGGAAGCGAAACAGGAGATAATGATCCTGAAGGGAAAGAACGGCCTTAAGGCTGCTTTTGATGACCAGATAAGGGTTGGCGAGACAATTTATGTTTATGGCGCATCGGACAAGTACACATCTGTACTGAAATACTATTCCATACAGCATAGGAAAAAGAGGCTGAAGAAAAAAATAAGGGTCAAGATAATATTTTATGAGAGTGCGAAGGGTACAAAAAGAGCTAGGCTTCCTTTAGCAGAGGTAAAGTTCCTTCCTGATGAGTACAAGGGGATAATAGACACGATAATTTATGGAAATAAGGTAGAATTATTTTTCTGGACAGATGACCCATTCGTTATAATGATAGAAAGCAGCGAGCTTTCAGACTCATACAGGAAGTTGTTCAACCTTTTGTGGAAGATTGCAAAGGAGTAATATTGCTACGCTTGCTTGTTTTATAAATTTTAAATGCAAACAGTATTTAGTGATAAAATGTCTGAGTACGAGAAGCTAAGAAGAACGAGAAGTGAGGCTTGCGAAGCTGCAAAGTTTATAACTACTTTTTTTATTCCAGTATATGGGGATATAAAAATGATGAGAGACTTAAAAAACAGTGACCTTGAAACCAAAATATGTTATGGTCTTGGTCCCATATTCGCTAAGTATCTTTTTGCAGCAATAATTGTGGATACTTATTTTTATAACATAATGTAAAACTATACTATTTATCTACCTTTTTTTCTAAAAGAACAGCATAATCAGCAGTGACAAAATAATCATGTTGCCGAAGTCGGCGATAGATGTTGTTATAGGTATAAGGAAATTATTCGGGTCTTCTTTTTTCCTGAAGAAATATATTCCGGCATAGACTGATATCAGAAATAGAGTGCTTACCAGGAATATGACATCTATTATGGCTATGAATAAAATTTTATAAACCGTTGCAGCTCCTACAGCGTAGTTTGATAAACTTGAAATAATCAGGGCTATAATGGAACTGAAAACAGCTGTCAGCAAAGATATAATAATTATCTGAACTAATAATTTCTTCAGCTCTTTATTTGCCCAGTAATCTTTTTTTATCTTACCTTCGTGCAACATGGTCGAAAATCTCGATGAAACTATTGTACCATAGTCGCCAACCATATCGTTCAATGCTGGCAAAAGTATAATTAATGGGTAAATAGAAACAAAAACAGTTTTTATGTGCTCGAGGGATAAGCCGCCGAATGAACTGATTATTGAAGCAAGCATCAGAATTTTGATGCTTTCCCTTATTATTGTCCTAGGAACATTGGAATGCTGACCGTACTCCTTTACGTAAAATAAAGTCTTCTTTGAAATCTTATGTTTTTTGTGAATTTTGTGAATTAATGGGTGGTATTTTTTTCTGCTGATTTTTCTCAGCTTTTCCAAATGCTGTCTTACATTTTTCATATTATCACCAAGACTATAAGCAATGAAATGATGCCTATTATATCGCCTGCTGAGGTTACGAAAGGTCCCATTATGTTGTTGGGGTCATGACCTTTTCTGAATAAATAAAATGTGACAAATAATGTCAAGGTTATGTTCATGGCATTGGCTAGAGCGCCTGCGATCAAGGGAAGTAAAATTATTTTTATTGTAAAGATATGAAGCACTAAAAGGTTAAACAAAAAAGCTACGACTCCTAGGATAAGAGACACAAAAATAGCCAAAAAAAATGATGCAGATAAATTGCCCTTTATTATCTTTGTTTCTACTTTATTCGGTTTAATCACACCTAAAAACAAGCCAGAACTTAATCTGGCAGCAAAGGTACCGCTTATATCATGCACCATACTTAGAAATCCTGGAAGAAATACTAACATTCCAGGGATAAGAAGTATTTTATCCATGTATAATGCAAGAACAGTTCCAGCAATCAGGCCGCCGATTATAGATACTATTTGCGAGGAGAATATCTCTTTGAAGTTATTATCAAAGATGTTCATGATTATGGTTTGATCTCTGTGCTAATATATATTGCTAGATCGCTGGTTGTTTGCTTATAATAAATATTTTAAATATCTTGTTCCTATAATAATTATTAAGGCGGAGTTATGACAGAGTATCCTCTAGAATTAACAAGAGCTGATGCCCGTACCCGTGCAATAGATCTTAGTAATATTCTTAAGGGCTGTTGTTGGTGCTTGAAACCATACAAAGATTCCGATACTGTAATATTATCTACAAATACGCCGCTGTCAGACGAAGCTATACAAAGCGTGAATAAATATGGTAAAGCGGCAGGATTTCAGCTTTATCCTACCGTGAATTAAAGTAAATGCTTTATTTCTTGATTTTCTTATATTCGAAATAGGAATAGACAAAGGTGTAGATGGCAACTGTTATTGTCGGCATAATTACGAATAATATTGCGTAATAAGGAAACAGCATGCCAAAGAGGGTGATTATGCCTGAGATTTTAAAAAGGACTCCACCAAGCTTGTGCGTCTTGTTCCAGACTTTTTCGTTGCTAAGGGTCCACGGAGTCCTTATACCGATGAACCAATTCCTCTTAGCGTTCTCAATAAGAATGCCTGCATAATAAAACAGGATTGCGAAGGCAGGAACCATCATCATGATCATGATGAAGGCAAAGCCTAGACTCCATAATATGGTCAGAAGATACATGTAAAGCAGGAAAGCGGTGATAATCACTATGAAGATGTCAAAGTATTTCCTGAATTTCTGTATATTTTGCTTCAGAGGGTCTATTCTTGGTATTGCGATAAAGAGCAGAAACAAACCAAAGGATACTATTGGCATGAGGAACAAGCCCCAGAATTTTGACATATAGCCATCTACAATGCCTTGCGCATTCCAGTGAGAAGCCATACTAGCTGGCATTTGCGGATAGAGATAGATGCCGATAATAAAGGATAATATAACTAGCAACAGAACTGCTATTTCACCGTTTCTCATAGATATAGTTGTTCATAATATGTTTAATAACTTTACAATTTAATTCGTTGTAATGCAAGAGAAATTGTTCTTTAGAGATAGTAGAGGAAACATGATCTGCGGGATAATATCTGCTACTGATAAAAATAGGCATGTAATCATATTGTGCCATGGGTTTGCTTCAGGCAAGCACAGCAAAACGCACACTACGCTTGAAAAAATGCTTAATGAAAAAGGCATTTCTACGCTCAGGTTTGACTTTTTTGGCCATGGTGAGAGTGATGGCAGGCTAGAGGATCTGACTATATCAAGAGCTGTTGATGATATTCTTAGCGCAATAGCCCTGCTAAAGAAAAGAGGCTATTCTAAATTCGGATTAGTCGGATCTAGCTTTGGCGGTGCAGCAAGCATATTGGCTGCTTCTGAGGCAGATCTATTTGTGCTTGCCCTTAAGGCGCCTGTGTCGGATTTTGAAGATCTGGCTGTTGGAAGCTTTGATGAAGAGCTGCTGAAAGAGTGGAAAAGAAAGGGTATCATAACATATAAACAGCCTAGCGGATTAGATGTTACACTGAGGTATGGCTTCTTCGATGATATGAAGAAAAATAACGGCTACGAAGCGGCGAAAAGGATCAAGGCACCGACCATAATTGTCCATGGTGACAAGGACGATGTTGTGCCAATAGAACAGAGCAGGAAGACTGCAAAGCTGATCAGGAACTGCAGGCTTGAAATAATAAAGGGCGCGGGTCATGACTTTGCCAAGCCTGAGCAATTTGAGAAGATGGTTGAACTGATAGCTGGTTTTATTGCTGACAATAGCAATCTTTAAAAGGTTTTTCAAGACTGTTATCAAAACAAGAATATACATTTCAGTATCAGAGGTTTTTAAAATGATAGCTGAAAAAATACGCGGATTATTAGATGATATGTCAGGTGTTTCATGTAACAGGGATGTACTGGCTGCGTGCTATCGTGCTTTCGGAGAAGCTGGCCAGATCAATAGAGATATGAAAACTGCAGATATAGACATATTTATAAGACCGTACAAGGAATCCCAAGACGAATACCCTAGCATAGTTACATTTCAAGAAAATGCAGACTATGCTATCCTGAAATTAGAGGAATTTAAGAGTGTTGAAGAGCTTCTTGGACAGGTTGACGAGGCTCACAAGCCAGCTGCAGCTAAGGCTGATGAGTTATTGAGATTATTAAGAGGGTACAGGGATGCTATACCGGATAACTTCCCTTCCACTGACTTTATGGCTTTTGGCATCGGTGAGTCTGTATTCAGAGAAGGGTATGACATGAAAACAATGGTATGGAATAAATCAAAATGCCGCATAACTAATCCTGGCAGGATAGATGCCTCGAAGCTGCGTATCAGTGTTTATGACATGGCTGTTTTAAGGCAGAAAGAAGTAGTTTTCCAGAATGAAAATGCTACTAAATATGAAAAGCCTAAAGACAGTTACAGGTATTTTGATGAAAGGGCTTTGAGCTTTCAGTCTGAGGCATCGTATTGGAATGCACATAGATATGGCGGCAATGGCTTAATTATTATAATTAGGCGCCCTGAGTTCATGGTAAAGGGTGTCGGTTACAGGCTTGAAGAAGCAGGACCTGATTGCACTATAAAGCCTGGGATTGTAAAGGTTGACAAGATCATGAAAATAGCTTTACAAACCTTTTATAATGACACCGACAAGATAACTAGAAAATTGAAGCTGGAAAATATTACAGAAGGTTTTTGGTAAGATTTAATATAAGTGCGACCGCCGGGATTCGAACCCGGGTCATCAGCTTTCTAAACCGCAGGAACCAAACCACAATGAAGCACCTTAGGGTGCTTCGATTTGTTTCTCCTTCAGTTCCAAGTTCCTCCTGATTTCTCCTATGGAAGGATATTACAGGACTGCGGCATGGAAGGCTGAGGTCCTACCGCTAGACTACAGTCGCCTGCTACTTAGTATATTTTTCAACGGATTAATAAAACACATCAAAAGAAACATTTATAATCTTTTCTTCTAAATATACTGAAGATTCTATGTTCGATGATATATACTTGCAAACTATGATAGAGCAAGTTTTAGAAGAAAGCGAATTCCGGGAATATGTAGAAAGGGAGCTTATAGCACGAGCTAAGGTAGAATCAAAAAGCATAGATGCTTCTGAAAGAAGCTTTGTAGAGCTTCCTATTATTTACGAGATGGATGATGTACCAGAAACTAATGGAAAGCATAACTCTAGCTCTTTAAAATGCATGTCCTGTTATGAAGATGCTAAGTGTGATATTATTTTCTGTGACATTATTTTTTACAATGCAAAAGCATCAAAGGCACGGGATTTAATGCCTTTTTTGAGGCCTTTCTATAAAAATTAGTTTTTCTTGTGTTTAAGAAAAATTTTCCATAAGATAAGTTTTATATTCTTTTTGAACATCGGGATTCTATGACATACAAGGTTCTTATAACAGATGGCCTAGCAAAGGAAGGCATAGCTATCCTTGAGAGTGCCGGCTTGGTTGTTGATAACAAAAAATTAACTGCCACAGAACTTCTAGAGCAAATCCCTCCTTTTGATGCTCTAATAGTAAGAAGCAGGACAAAGGTGACTGAGGAGGTAATCGATGCTGCTGAAAATTTGAAGGTTGTTGGAAGGGCTGGTGTAGGCCTGGATAATATTTATGGTTTTGAAAGGGCTTCTGAAAGGGGCATTGTTGTTAAAAATGCCCCTTATGGCAACACAGACTCAACTGCTGAATTGACTATAGGATTTTTACATTCACTTGCAAGAGATATTTCACAACTAGACCATGCTATGAAAAATCGTAGATGGGAAAAGGGTGGCGAGGGTTTAGAACTAAAGGGGAAGACCCTGGGCATAATCGGCTGTGGCAGGATTGGAAAGGCAGTTGCAGAAAGGGCAAAGGGCATTAAGATGAATGTTCTTGGTTATGATGTTTTGAAAGATAATAATTCTGGAATAAAATATGTTAGCTTGGATGAATTACTTAGTTCATCAGATTTTGTTACGATACACACGCCTAAATTAGACAAGCCTTTAGGAAGGGAAGAACTAGAAAAAATGAAGAGAGACAAGCCTGAAAAGAGGGCTTATCTTATAAATGCCTCACGTGGTGAAAATGTTGATGAGGATGCTCTATACGATGCTTTGGCAAATGACTGGATAGCTGGTGTTGCTCTTGATGTTTATGGCAAAGAGCCTATTGAAGGCAAAGTATTTGAAAGCAGGCTTATTGAGTTAGCTGAGTTGGGTAAAAAAATAGTCATGACGCCACATGCAGGTGCATCAACAAGAGAAGCGCAAAGGAAAACTGGCATAGAGATTGCAGATGTAGTTCTGGGTTATCTGAGAAATGCTGACTGGACAAATGCTGTAAACGTTAGTGAACGCGTAAGCTTACCTACTTATAATCTCTTTGTTACTCATGAAGATAAGCCTCATGTTTTTGGTCCTATTAGCGATACTCTTGGAAAATATGGCATAAACATAAGTGAGCTGCCTTCCAGAGCCATTAGTAAAGGAAAGGCTATTACAATCTTCAGGCTTTATCAACCCGTTAAAATTGAAATATTAGATATAATAAGGGCACTGCCTGATATTCACAGGGTATCCTACTGATTTTCTCAGCTAAAGAACTTTCTCAGGGCTGGATGCATGTCCTCCATGTAGCGCATGGAGATCTGCTCGTATAAATTATGGATTATCATGACTGTTAACAAAATGCCTGTGCCTGTTCCTACTGCGTTGGTGAAGTCTGCCATGGTGGCTAGCAGGCCGATGAAAACACCGGATATTATTGCCAGGCTTGGGATATAGCGGTTAAGAACCTGCTCTACTATTCTCGGGTCACGCCGGAAGCCTGGTATCTGCATGCCCATGCCTTCTATCTGCTCTGAAACGCTTCTTGCATCCATGCCTGCTGTAGCTACCCAGAAGATGGAGAAGATAACTGAGCCTATTACCATGAAGAGCAGATAACTTATTGAGCGCAAAATATCAGTAAAGGTTGGGAAGCCAAAACTGCTTGTGATTAAAAAAGCTGATACAAAGCCCAGGGCTATTGCTATCCATGCTAATCTGCTTCCGCCCTGATATTTGAAATAGAATGCAAGGAAGCCTATGGTGAAAATAACAGTGAGCAGCGTGAGGAAGAAGATCTGAACTGAAAGTCCTTGCGGGGATTGAAGATAATAAGCAATGCCGCTTGAAGCACGCCCTGCTTCGTCAAAACAACCCAAGAAGCCGCATCTGCCTGTTTCAGCTGGTGCTGCAACCATGCTGCTTATCAGCTGGAAGTTAGCAAGCAGGGCAGCTGTAAGTATGACAGGGATATTGGATGTGTATATAAGATTAAGCGGCCATCGCCTTGAAAAGCCTCTTATTGAGCCAAAGGCTAGTGGAATCTCTACCTTAATTGACTGGGCATAGACTACTATAAGGAATACAAGCAGTGTAGCAAACAATGGCAGCAGGGCTATAATTGCCTCGAATATATTGCCTGTCCCAAGCAAGGCAATGACTTGGGGTATAATTCCTGCAGGCATTGTTCCGCCTAAAGGCACTATAGGATTAAAGGTTCTGACAAAAATGCCTTTGGCAACACCTGCGGCTATGAACAAAGAAACGCCTGAGCCAATGCCCCATTTGCTGACTACCTCGTCCATCAATAATATAAGAAAACCACCGAAGGCAATCTGGCCTATCAAAAGCATCATCATCATTGGATCTGCTGAAGATGGCCTTATGGCGCCAAAGGCTACGTAAGCATAGGCCTCAAATACACAGAATAATATTGTAAGAAGTTTCTGGGTTCCCTGAAACTTTTTTCTGCCATCAGGGGATTTCAAGTCCCATGGAATTATCTTAGAACCGACTAAGAGCTGCAATATTATGGATGCTGTAACTATAGGACCTATACCCAGGGTTATTAAAGATCCGAAGCTAGCTCCCATTATCATTTCCAAATACTGGATTCTTGTAACACCTGCTGGATCAACGCCATAGAGGGTTATCTGACCGAGAACCAAGAAGAGCAATAATATAATGCCTGTCCATTTTAAGCGCGATTTAAAGTTAAGGTGTGTCTTGGCTTCCTGTATCCCTGGCAATTTGGATATTATTGTATTATACAAATTTTCCACCAGCTTTTTCTATTTTTTCCTTGGCTTTCTTGGAGAATTTCTTTACCTTTACTGTCAGGGGCCTGGTTATTTCGCCTGCTGCCAATAGTTTATCAATGCCAAGGGCTGATAAATCAAGCTCATTTTTTCCTTCTGCCAGCTTTTCCAGATCCTTAATATTTACTGATTTATCTTTTTCTTTTAGAGAATGAAAGCCCTTGTAGCCAAAGTGGTCTGGCTCGTATTTGACAATGTATGAGTATTTATGCTTATGAGAACCTGCGTAGCCTTTGCCGCCTCTGCTGCCTTTTCCGCGGTGCTTTTTCTTAGCACCCCAGCCGTGCGTCTTGCTTCCGCGCATTCCCCTATTTTTTTTAACTTTCTGCTTTGACATTTATATCATCTTCTTTATCAGTTCGTTAATTTCTTTTCCCCTATAACCTAAATCGCCCTTAGGATAGAACCTTCTTACTGATTTTAAGCCGCCTTTTGGTGGTTTTAGCCTGACGGTTCTTTTGTCTTTAAAGCGTTCTATCAGCTCTTCAGACAGTTCGCCCCATGCAACCTTGCTCTCTGTTTTTTTTATCATGCCTAGGATAGATTCTGTTCTTGGTAGTATGGCCAGATTATTCATTTCTTTTAAGCCAAGCAATCTAAGGGTATCTGCTATTTCCTTTCTTGTTCCGGGTTTTCCCCTGATTCTTACAACTGCCAACATATCCATATTATTCACCTTCTAAGCTCAATCCCTTATTAGAAAATATTATTGCCATCATACAAATTATTCCCCTGCTAGAGGAGCAGAAACCTACGGTTTCTCTCCTTCTAATCTCATTTCCCTTATTAGAAAATATTATTTCCATCATACAAATTATTCCCCTGCTTCTGAATTTTCTATAGTTTCTTCTGCAATTTC
>CAIKBN010000066.1 GCA_903825675.1 uncultured archaeon | reverse complement strand
TCGTCAACTATATTTTATAGAACATACTTTCTTAATACACACCTTAATGTGAGAGTTAAAGTGGGGTGCCTATATTATATATAATGCCAGGGTTGCTTATTATTAGCTAGAAACACGAAATATAACTAAATTGCGCATACCTGATACTTTTGGTTATCTTGAAGACATTGAATACTGTTGCCTTAAGGCAGCAGATGAGAAGCAATGTTAAGCGAAATTCAGCATACTGCGGGCTTAGCCAGCAATATAATAAGAAAGATATGATAAGCTTTATATCAGCCCTTTACTAATAATAATTGTGAGTTTTTTCGAAGATATTAGAAACAGGGTCTTTGGCAAGAAAAGGATCATTATTGAAGAGCTTAAGAAGGCTGTAGCAGAGCCTGCTACAACTGCTGAACCGGCTAAAGAAAAAAAGGAAGGTTATCAAACAAAGGATGATAATGATAATACTGAATTGACAAATCTAATTCTAATTCAAAAGGTTGATAATATTGCTACAAAGCTGGAAGAACATGATAGCAAAATAGCCGGGAAGATTGATGGAATACCAGATCAAATAATGCCGCTTCTCAAACAATTCAGGGTCTCAAGGACACCTGTAGCTAAGCAGACTATTGCAGACGAGGTCATGAAAAAGATGCGCCTAGGAGTAGAAGAGCTTATAGATGTTGGCATTGTATCAATTATCAAGGAATACAGCCAGATATCCAGCTTAGAGCTCAGGAACCAGGCACAAAAGAGAGGAATATGTGCTTCAGCTTCTGTTTACAGGCACCTTGAGAATTTGATAGCAAGTGGCAAGATAAAGAAGGAGCGATTTAAAAAGCGGGTGCTATATACCATTCCTCTAACTACAGAAGAGCAAAAAGCAAAAGAAAGCGAGCAAAAGCCAGCAATACCGCAAGAAAGCAACATGGAAAATGTTCAATAATCAATATTTTAATCATTTTCGAAACACCTAATATGCTTTCGCATATTGTAGTTTCAAAAAGTCATCCTCGGATGACATTTTCAAAACACCTTAGTTGATACTACGGTATTTATACCGTTTCGAATTGAGATGTATAAAGATAACATGGAAATAAATTGACGACGCAAAGCATCGTCAGTCTGTTCGTCCATGGTTGCATAGGGTATCTCATTTTAATATTCATTCTCAGATAATGATAACACTTTAGTGATAATGATAATCCACATCTGAGAACAATAACTCAATCCCATCTACTAAAACATATTAGCATAATATATAGCACTTCGTGTTGCTGCTAAATGTGCTGTTGCAAGACATAATACAGTCAAAACCTTTAGATAAATTATCATTCTCAATATTATCAAGATATAATGATAATTGGAATGATAATGATAGCTATAACCTGGAGACCAACCTAAAAACCAGCTCAAACTTTTTTGTCTTTTAGGACTTATCAATTTTTTGTAAGTTAGAAAAACAAGCTAGCAGAGGTATTACTATTGTTTTTATAAGTAATTATTATAGTTTGGCGTAATAAATTATGCTTTTTCTAATAAGCATAGTTTAGCTTTTATTTTTGACTTCTACAAAAAACCAATACTGCAAAGACAAGAAGTCAGAAAGAAATCCACAAAGAAAACACTGCCTAAAGGCAGTGGTAGCAAAGAGGATTTCATTGCACTGTTATAATACCTTAATAGCCAAGTTCTATTAACTTATCTGAGCCATCTAATCAATCTTGAAAATCTTGGTGAATTGTATTTCTCTTTCAATATAGCTGCTCCCAGCTTCTTGAATGCTATGCTAGGTTTTGCGTGCGGCCTAAGCATGACTATCGGCGTTTTCAGCGCAAGGCTTTGAAGTATTTTTCTGTCAGAAGGAATGGTAGCTAGTATTGGTAATTCAGTTAGCTTTTCAATATCAGTACTTTTTAACTCATGCTTTTTATTTTCCACCATATTCAGGACAAGACCAAGAGGGGATAGCTCTTTAAGGTCTAGCTCATTTATCACCTCCTTGCATCTAAGGATGTCCATTGCAGAGGTTAGGTAGGGTGTTGTGACAAAAAGCACCTCATCGCTTGCGTGGATGGTTGCTAAAGCCTCTCTTCCAAGACCAGGCGCAGAATCCAGAAGCACAAAATCGACTTTTCCGAACAGGTCTTGCAGATAGCTCCTTAGCTTGGTTAGGTCCATGCCTGAAAGGTCCTTGACTGCCAAGGAAGCAGGAATAATTCTTACCTTGCTTTCGTGCTCGTATAATGCATCATAAATATGATGATCGCCTTTAAGGACATGATTTAACGTTACAGGGGTATAGAGCAAGCCCATATGGATGCCTAAGTGAGATGTGGTTACGTTACAGTCAACTATTACAGTATTGCGATTAAATTCGCTTGCTAATACTGCCCCAAGATTGGCAACAACAGTTGTTTTTCCCACACCGCCCTTGCCAGAGACTACGCCAATTATTCTTGTCAATTTCAAAACCTTTAATATAATTTAGCATATTGTTATTTTGAATTGAGATGCGATAGGATATTTAATGCATCTCAAGCTTTTACCCCTATTTTCTTTTCAATCTCATATAATCTTTTCTCATTCTTGTTTTTAAGCTCTTCGTAGCTATTTTTAGATATTAAACCTTCATCATATTCCCTTTTGAGTATTTTCAGCATCTTTTCTATACTGTCCTTTTCTTTTTGCAATTCAGCTACGGTCTTTCTTCCTACGACTAATCTCTTTGTTTCAAAGATATATTGTTTCATGGATTTTTCAAACAGCTTCATTCTTTTATTAAGCCAATAAATCACAACAATTAAAATAACAATTATAATAATTATCAAAAGCAGATAACTGGTTTCCAACGGCCTTGACACTATTATCTGCGATATTTCTAGTTCAGTTCCTGCTCTGTCCAGCATGTCTTTTATTGTCCTTATCATGGCAAGGGCAGTATCATAGTCATTCATGACAGTATATTTTTCTGCTATCCTGATCATGTCCTTTATCTCATAAAGCATATTCATGATAGCAGTAACATTTCTGCCAGCTCTTTCAGCCTTGAGGGTGGCATTTTCCAGTTCGCTTAGTCGGTTGCGGATTGTTTCCAGATTAAAGAGGATAAGTTCAGCATTGGAGCTAAATACACGAATAATAGATGATACGCTGGTTGTTGCCTTTGAAGTTACAGTAAGATTTATAGGATAATTGCCTGGTTTGGCTGTTACTGGAACAGCAAGCCTCAAGGAAAAGTTTTCATAAGCATCATGCATAAGATATTTTATTTGTTCAGGGGTTATCTCCAACCAATCAGACGGCACTCCTTCAATACTTAGTTTTATATTATTCAGGACAGTGCTTCCTGTATTGTTGACTTTAAGGTTAGCATATTTCATCCAGCCACGTTCTACTTCTACTTCTTTCGGGTAATCTATAATATCTATTTTTGTAATTTCCTTAGCAATAGTGGTCGGAGTTACGCCACCGCCAGCAGCAGGAGATGTTGTAGTTGTAACTGCTTCTGTGACTGTAAAGGTTGTTTCAGCTGTTGCAGGTGATGTTATGGATGAATAAGCAACACTAACTCGTAATACATGCACACCGCCTGGCTCATCATACAGTATGTTAAAGATTTTGCCAAGTATTGTGGTTGTGCCTGCAAAGACACGAACTGAAGAAGAACTACGATAATTGCTGCCATCGTCTATCCAATAGGTAACATTGGCATCAAAATCGTCGGTCGCGCCGGCATTGGTTATGTTTATTTCAAAGGTCAGGTCTTCGCCTGGCGAGACAGTTGACTTTAGTGATCTTACAGAAACGTCGAATGGACCTGCGCTAGCTATCCTGAAGGCAGTTATGTCGCTTTTCTGAAGGCTGTTGTAGCTGACATTCATGATGGCAAGATAGTTGCCTTCTAATATGCTGCTGTTAATATTTCTGGAGTATGAATAAAAGCCTTTGGAATTTCTTGTCATGGAGTTCTTTGTAACATTGAACCAGTATGAAAGCCCGAACTGCTCTGATGTTCTGTAGAACATTATAGTTATTTCATCAGGATCAATGCCAAAAACAGGGTTTTGTGCATCATACACAAGGGCAGAAACCCTGAGAGCATAACCAACATATTGGCTGCCTGAGCCTTCAACAACACGTATAGAATTCGGATCAAAAGACCCGTTAAGCAGCGATGAAAAATTCATATTGGTTCTTACTGTGGCGTTTTCAGAGCTTCCACTATAGCTTACGTTTACCGCGACTCTGCAATGCCAGTCAGGGTCCCACCATGCAAAGGAAACAGAGGAAAGGCTAAGAAAAAACAAAAGGATAATAAAAATAACCGCTTTCATTTTACTACCCCTAAATAATTTTTACATTATCAGACTCAATTTTACTCATTAATTTCGCCAGATCTCTGGCAAGGTTTTTCACCTCTAGCAATTCACTAGAAACAAGGTCCACATCCTTTCTTATGGTATATAATTCGTCAAATCGTTCTTCATAATCTTTTTTTCTTTTTTCAAGTATTCTTTCCAGGTTTTCGATTCTGTTGATAAGTTCGCCTATTGGAATGCTCTTGTTTATCGCGTAGAGTTCGTCAAACTTTTTTTTATCTTCTACCTTTTTTTCTTCTATCGTTGTTTCCACGTCATTTATCCTTTCTTTTAGTTGCTTTACTGTCAGATTAAAAAATGTCTCATTTTCACGGTTTTCTATTTCCTTTGCTTCTACTGCTTTTGGTAGATTGTTTATTTTTTCTTCTATT
>CAIKBN010000065.1 GCA_903825675.1 uncultured archaeon | reverse complement strand
CTAAAATATGCGAAGCTTCTGTAGATATTGAAACCAAACCGCTTCCGCCAGAGCTTAAGGAAAGAATAAGCTCAGTCATACTTGAAAACCTAAGGCCATCTGGCAAAACCTTAAGCAAAATTCGGTTCATAGAAGTTTATGAAAAGAAGTAAGTAATCAAATGGAATCCTCTTTGCAACAACTGCCTTTCCGACCGTTAATTACTTCAGCACTATCGGCTTGTGGTAATAAGTGCTGTACTTGCAGAACGGGCACTGCTTTGATACTACCTCTTTCCGTGTATTCCATACATGACTGCAGTGCACACACTTCAATTTCATTCAAAAAACCTCAATTTAGCTTTAATCTACTACTACTATTACTACTACTATTATTTAAAATTTAGCTTTAAATATTTTTAAGGGTTATTTTCTCATAGAGTGATATAATGGGAGTATTAGAAACCAAGCAAGTCAAAGAAAGTGAGGTTGACCAAGAACTAAGAAAACTCCTTGAATCTAGAAAAGCGAATATAAAAATACTCGGTGCAGGTGGTGCAGGAGGCAACACTATTTCTAGGTTAATGCAAGTTGGTATAGTTGGCGCAGAAGCCATAGCCATTAACACAGACGCGCAGGACCTGTTGTACACAGATGCTGACCTGAAGATCCTTATAGGAAAGGAGATAACAGGAGGCCTTGGTGCAGGAGCAGATCCGAAGGTAGGGGAAGAAGCTGCCAAGGAAAGCAAGAACGACATAAAGAAAGTTCTTGAAGGATCAGACATGGTTTTCCTGACATGCGGTCTCGGAGGCGGCACAGGCACAGGCTCATTGCCAATGGCAGCTGACATAGCCAAGAAGCTCGGCGCGCTGACAGTCGGTATAGTGACCCTTCCCTTCACAATGGAAGGCAGGCATCGGATGAATAATGCAAGAGAGGGTCTTGAAAAATTAGAAAACACAGTAGACACCCTGATTGTTATACCAAATGATAAATTGCTAGAAATAGTCCCTGATGTATCCCTTGCAACAGCCTTTAAAGTAGCTGACGAAATTCTTGTGAACGCAGTAAAGGGAATAACAGAGCTTGTAACAAGACCAGGCCTAGTTAATCTGGATTTCGCAGATGTAAGAGCAGTCATGACTAACGGAGGCCTTGCCATGATAGGCATGGGTGACTCAGATACGGAGAACAGGGCACCAGAAGCAGTTGAACGTGCATTGAACAATCCATTGCTTGACATAGAGATAGACAACGCCAAAGGCGCTCTTATAAATGTATCAGGCGGTAATGACATGACCATAAGGGAATGCCAGGAAATAGTTGAAACTGTAGCATCGCGGCTGAGTCCGGACGCAAAAATAATCTGGGGTGCTCAGATAGTAAAAGAACTTGGCGATTCAATAAGAGCTATGTTAATAATAACAGGGGTAAATTCTCCACAGATATTTGGCCAGCATAAAAAGTTCGTAAAAGAGAAGAAAAAGGAAATCGAGAAGGTTCTTGGAATAGACTTTGTTGAGTAATTTTTATTATATTTTTTATTATTGATTTTGCATCATATCTTTCTTATTATACTGCGAGCTTTAGCCTGCAGTATTCTGAAAGATGTGATCCCGAAGACATTGCTTTTTATCTACTAAGGCAGTAGTATTCAATGTCTTCAAGATACTTAGGTCGTCCTTAGTCTTTTAAATCTTTCCTTTCAATAAAAAGAGATATGGACCTAAGAAATTTCATTGAAAGGATAAGAAGAGTCCTTTTGGTATCAACCAAACCTGATAAGGATGAATTCAAGCAAGGAGCTAAAATAACAGGCCTTGGTATAGTGCTTATAGGAGTAATAGGGCTCGCGGTATTTTTGATAGTTCAGTTGATGGGCGGATTGTAATGAGATGCCATATATTTCATGAGGCATCTCAATTCAAAAATGAATTGACGCAAAACAAAATGACGCAAAAATGAATTGAAGCACTAAGTGCTTCTGTGTGTCTGCGTCGATGTGTTCGCGTCAGTTTGTCGTGGTGTTTTGAAAATGATGTCAACCATAAGAACAACAACAGGAAGAGAGAACGTCGTAATAGACAGCATAATATCAAGGGTTAAAGCAAGAACCATACCAATAAAATCCTTGTTCCACCCTGAAGAGCTTCGTGGCTATGTCTTCATAGAAGGGGACATCAATGACATAGAAGCCAGCATAAAAGGCATTCCTCATGTCAGAGGAACCATAAACAAAGAGATTACCATGGACCAGTTGGAGAGATTCCTTATCTCAGAAAAAAGGGAAATTAAAGTGGAAAGCGGTGACATCGTCGAGATTATAGGCGGTCCTTTCAAAGGCGAGAAGGCGAAGATAACAAGGGTGAATGATATGAAGAATGAAGTTACAGTAGAATTTTTAGAAGCAGCCATTCCAATACCTATTACTATTTCTACCAATTCTGTAAGGATACATGAAAAAAAGAAGAAGGAGTAATTTATGCCTAAAGAAATTGTCGAAGCCCTAGTAAAGGGTGGTGAAGCAACAGCAGCCCCTCCATTAGGCCCTGCTCTAGGTCCTTTAGGAGTAAAAATAGATGAGGTAATAAATCAGATAAACGCAAAGACTCTGGTATTCAAAGGTATGGAGGTTCCTGTAAAAGTGATAGTTGACAGCGAAACAAAGAAATTCACTATCTCTATTGGAACACCGCCTGTAACTGCCATGCTCAAGCAGGAAATGAAGGTAAAGAAACTGGCAACTATTTTAGAAGGCGGGGCAAAAAACCTTCCAGGTGACATAAAAATCGAAAGCATTATAAAAATAGCCAAATGTAAGGAAGGTTCGATCCCAGGCAACCTAAAAGCCCGTGTAAAACAAATCCTTGGCACCTGCCTTAGCTCCGGTGTTACGGTCGATGACAAAAACCCTAAGGATGTGCAGAAGGAAATAGACGAAGGTAAGATCAAGCTTGAATAACCTAAAATTAGTTTTAAAAGGTTTTCTTTCTTATAACCAATGAGTGGTAATAGTGTACGATAAAATAATGTTAGTTCTCTGTACAGTAACCCTGGTACTTATAGTCTTCGGCTTGTTCGAGTTCTGGCTATTATCCATAATCTTCATGCTCATGCTGATAATAATTCTTATGGTCAAGGTTTCGTCAGAAAGGAAGATAGAAAAGGTTGATAAAGACAGGGGCAGGCTTATCTCTCTTGTCACAGAGCGTCTGGATTCTATATCTGGCAAGGTAGAAGACGCCAAAACCAACATAAACAGGAGTGTGTTTATGCTAGAGAATAGAATAGCTGAGGTAAAGCACAGCTATGAAACTGAGATGGAAGACTCCTACCGAGAATTAGCCAAAAAGATCTTTGATGTTGAAAACAAGCTGAGTGCCATAAAAAAGACCCTTGGCGCAGCCTATGGCACCTTGGATGAAAGATTGCATAGCTTAGAGGAAGACAAATAGTAATACAAAGCATAGTTAAAGTTGCTCGTTTTCTGCCAAAAAAACCTTTTTATACTTTGTTCCTTATTATAAATAATCCCGTTTACTACAGGCAGTTCTTCCTGTAGGAGGGCCCCTTTATGAAAATCGAAGAAGCCATAAAACAGCTAAAAGAAAGTAGTAAAAAAAGAGGCTTTAAGCAAAGCTTTGATTTAATAGTCAATATTACAAACGTCGATTTGAAAAAGCCGGAAAATAAATTCTCAAAGGATATCGCTCTTCCGCATGGGCGCGGTAAAGAAATAACTGTTTCTATCATATCTGATACTGTCCAAGGTGCAATAACCAAAAAAGATTTAGAAGCTCTTACAGGCGATGCAAAAAAGATAAAGGAGCTCATAAACAAGAATAATTTTTTCCTCTGCGAAGCGCCGCTGATGCCTTTAACCGGTAAAGTGCTTGGAAAATACCTTGGTCCAAGGGGAAAAATGCCAAAGCTCCTGCCGCCAGGTGCTGATCCAAAGCCGTTTATAGAAAATGCTAAAAAATCAGTTACAGTGCGCCTGAGAGACTCGCCGCTTATACAAACCATGTTAGGAACAGAGAACATGGATGATGCTCAGATAAAGGAAAATGCTGAAAAAGTCATTGAGGATATAAAAAAATCCCTTCCAGCCAAGGCAAGGATAAAGAGCACATTTCTTAAGCTTACCATGAGTAAACCGGTAAAAATAAGTTAGGTGTTTTTATGCTGAAAAACGAAAAACCAAAAATTGTAGAAAACCTGAAAAAACTGATAGAAGAGCATAGCTTAATCGGGGTTTTAGACATGCACAACCTGCCTGCTAAACAACTCCAAAAAATACGTGATAGCCTAAGAGTCACAGCAATAATAATAATGAGCAGAAAAAGCATGATAAAGCGGGCTATTAGTGAATCGAAAAAGGATATCAAAAAGCTGGAGGAAAAGCTGGTCAATGAACCAGCACTAATACTTTCAAATGAAAATCCCTTCAGGCTTTTCAGAACAATAAAAAGTAACAGGTCATCTGCTTCTGCCAAAGCAGGCAATGTAGCAATGAATGATATAGTCATAAAGAAAGGCAAGACAGGCATACCACCAGGACCTGCCATATCCTCGCTGCAGAAAATCGGCCTTAAAACATCTGTACAAGAAGGCAAAATCAGTGTAATTTATGATAAAGTTGCAGTAAAAGCAGGGGAAATAATAACCAGCGATATGGTAAATGCTTTTAATCTGCTTAAAATGGAGCCTATGGAAATAGGCCTTAATCTGGTAGCTGTCTGGGAGAGCGGAGTAGTATACCCTAAGGATGTGCTTGACATAGATGTAAATGCTTACACTAACAAGGTCAGCCT
>CAIKBN010000064.1 GCA_903825675.1 uncultured archaeon | reverse complement strand
TGTTTCTTTATTCATTTATTCCTTTGTGTTTAGTAAACTTGTGAAGAAATAGGCAAAGCCAACTTAAATTCTTACCCCGCACTTCTCAAGTTCTTTGTATCTTTTTATGTCGTCATTGACGCGATTTTGTATTATTGCTATATCCTTTTCAGTCAGGTGCTTAAATCTGCCCTGCGGCTTCAGGTATTCGCTTACAGGCTTGGTGCCTGGCTCTTTGGTTATTTTGAGCCTTCCTTTTTCTATTTCGTATAAAACTATGATGCCTGTTTCTAATCCAAGCTTTGCTATGTTTATTGTCTTATCTGAAGGGAATCTCCAGCCAAGCGGGCATGGGCAATCTATGTTCAGGAATGATGGCTGATTTTCCTTCATAAGTGCTTTTTTTACCTTTTCGCGCAAATCAGGCAGAAGACCGATGGATGCATTAGCTGCATATGGAATGCCATGCGCAGCTGCTATCTCTACAATTGGTTTTTTCCATGTAGTATTTCCAATCGATACTTTACCGGCTGGTGATGTTGTTGTTGATGCGCCATAAGGAGTAGCAGAGCTTCTTTGCACTCCGGTATTTGCATATGCGCCATTGTCCAGACATATATAGCATACTTTATGGCCACGCTCAAGCATGCCGCTAAGTGCCTGGAAGCCGATATCAAAAGTACCTCCATCGCCTGCTAGTGCAATGACATTAATTTCTTTTTTACCGAGCTTTTTTAGTGCGGCTTCGATGCCTGATGCAACTGATGCAGCTGTTTCAAATGCTACGTGAATATAAGGAATTGCCCATGATGTAGTCGGGTAGGGTGATGAAACTATTTCTGTGCATCCAGTTGCATTGGATATTATTGTATTAGGACCTGCTACATCAAGTATGTTTCTTATCGCGATGGCCTCAGGGCATCCTGCACAGCTGCTATGGCCTTGATATAATAATTTGGTCATGGTTATCACAATTTACTTCCAATCCAGTGAATGCCTTGTTTCTTTTTGCGGATGGCAGAAAATATCTGCTTTATTTCATCTTCCTTAATATCGCGACCGCCAAGGCCTGCGATAAAGTTTGCCATTGGTTTCTGGATAAAGCGCAGCTCGCTCCAGAGCGCTCCGCCGATGCCAAGTGATATATCTTTTTCCAGCACGCCTAAGGATTTTATGCTGCTTAGTGTTTTTTTTAATTCTTCTTCAGGAAATGGCCGATAGCTCTTTAAACGGACTAAGCCGATGTCTTTTATTTTTTCTTTTTTCAGTACATGCTTTATGGTTCCTGCTATGCTGCCCATGGTTACTATGGCATAATCTGCAGAATCCATGTTTGTAAGCTCGATCAGGCCGTTACCGTATTTTCGCTTAAACTTTGAGGAGAACTCAGAATTTACTTTTTTAATTAACTGCTTAGATTTCTCAATTGCAATTTGCTGCTGTTCCTTGAATTCTTGGTAGTAAGCTGGTGTTGCATATGAACCTTGTGTTATTGGGTTTTTCGGATCAAGGGTTACATGCGGCTTATATTTTTCAAGAAAACCTTTAACAGATTCTGGAATATCAACTGGCTCAAAGGTATGGGAAACGTAGAAACCATCTAGGCATACCATTGCCGGCAGAAGTATATCCTTGTTTTCAGCTATTTTATATGCTTGGATTGTTGTGTCTAATGCCTCTTGCGCGGTTTCACAATAAAGCTGGATCCAACCAGAATCGCGGCAGCCAATGCTGTCTGACCAGTCGTTCCAGATATTAAGCGGGGCTGATAATGCGCGGTTTGCTACGTTCATTACTATCGGCAATCTCATGCCTGAGGCTACATAAAGAAGCTCCCACATTAAGGCAAGACCTTGTGATGATGTTGCTGTATAAGTACGAACGCCTGTGGCTTGCGCGCCTATGCATGCAGCCATTGCTGAGTGCTCGCTCTCCACGCATATGTATTCAGCGTCTATTTCACCATTAGCAACCATGTCTGCAATTTTCTCGACTATATGTGTCTGTGGTGTTATCGGATAAGCGGCAATGACCTTAGGTTCACATAGCCTGACTGCTTCTGCAATTGCATGGCTGCCCTCGATTAGTTTTTTCATTTTTATTTTGTCACCTCGTCAATCCACTTTTCTTCTCCTTCGCTGGATTTTTCAACATTTATAACATCTATTACAGGCAATTCATAATTATGAAGTTGTTTTATTCTTCTTAATACGGTATCGACAAGTTTTTCCTTTGTCTTTATTCTTATCTCGAATTCCTCTGATCTTTCTATTTTGCCTCTCCACCAATAGTGAGACATTATCGGAACTATGCTGACGCATGCTGCTAATTTTTCCTTTAATAGTTTTTCTGCTATGTCTTCTGCCCTGTGGCCGTTATCGATGGTTGTCAAGATAATTTTTGTGCTCATTTTTCTTCCTCTATTTTTATATCTGCCTTTGGATCAAATGCCGGACAATCTATGAGGAATAATTTCATCCTGCCCTTATAATCATAAGGGGTTGATTTTGGTATCAGAATGGCATCTGTCTTTTTTACATCCATTGATTTATCATTAACAATGAATTTTCCATTACCGCTTATTACGAAATATAGTCTGTCGCTTTTTATGTTCTTGATTTTCCCGTGCCTGCCGCCTACATTGATATATGCACAGCTCATTTTTTTGGATTCAGCTTTGTCCATGTAGGCATAACCCTCTATTCCTGGCCAGCTGAACCTTTTTGCATTCTTTATTTCGAATTTCATTTTTTATTTCTCCATCTCCTTATCAAGCTTTTTCAAGAAAAGCTTGATCAAAAGGAGGCTTCCGCCTTCCACTAATATCATCTTATTTTTCCATCTCCTTATTGATTGCCTTAGTCGGGCATTCATTCATGCAGATTAGGCAGCCTTTGCAGTAATTGTAACCTATGATTGCTTTCTTTTTTGGCTTTTCTATCAATATTATGCAGCCTTCTGGGCAGTAGCTTACGCATAAACCGCAGCCAATGCATTTGTCTGTGATGATTGGACGGAAGGTTCTCCATGAACCTGTTTTCTTGGCTAGCGAACTTTGGCTGGTTTTTCCTCCTGTTTCGATTTTTTCCGGTTTTTCTGGCATAAGTATCATATCTTTGTTTCATCATAAGCCCGTTTAATCGCTTCTATGTTCTTTTTGGCTAGCTCTGCAGGAAAGCGCTCTTTTATTGCTTCTTCTATGCTTTTCAGCGAAACTAATCTGCTTGCCTTAGCAAAGGCGCCAAGCATGGCTGTATTTACTATAGGCTTTCCTAGAATATCAAGAGCGATCTTGGTTGCATTTATTGTATATGTCTTGAATTTCAGGCTTGACTTTTTTTCTGAGTTGATGATTATTACTCCGCTCTTCTTCAGGCCTTTGGTAATATCCACTACGCTAAGCAGGGATTCATCAAGAACTAAGAGATAATCCGGCTCATAAACATGAGTTCTTATGCTGATGAATTGGTTATCTATGCGGCAATACGCCTCAACAGGTGCACCTGTTCTTTCAGGGCCGAAAGATGGAAAGGCCTGGGAGAATTTGCCATCCTTGAAAGCAGATACTGCAAGCAGTTCAGAAGCAGTTACAGCGCCCTGGCCGCCTCTGCCATGGATACGTATTTCAATCATTATTCCTATTTTTTTAGGATAACTTAAATTCTTTTCTAAACAAAAAGGGGGTTATGAAGTACCCTATAATAGTTGCTGTAATACCTGCGTATAACGAAGAAAAGACAATATACTGGGTTGTGCAGAAGACGAAGAAATATGTAGACAGGGTTATAGTTGTTGATGACTGCTCGACTGATGACACAGGCAGGCTTGCAAAGAGGGCTGGTGCAAGGGTGGTGAGGCACGCAAGGAATTCAGGTCTTGGTTCTTCTATAAGAACTGGCCTAAAGGCTGCGATGAAGACAAAGACTGATATTGTAATAACGCTGGATGGCGATGGCCAGCATAATCCTGAGGATATACAGAAATTTGTTTCTGCTATAAGCAATGGGTATGATTTTG
This sequence comes from uncultured archaeon, assembly GCA_903825675.1. GTDB lineage: Archaea > Aenigmatarchaeota > Aenigmatarchaeia > GW2011-AR5 > GW2011-AR5 > CAIKBN01. Next base: position 1,641 of record CAIKBN010000064.1, on the reverse strand, counting down.
TTCTTGGTGAACGGGACCTAAGAAAATATCCGTTCGTCAAGAAATTAGGGAATTTCTTTCTTCAGACTGCAACCAATTTCATAGCAGGTACGCGATTAAAAGACACAGAAAGCGGCTTCCGGGCTTTTAGGCAGAACGCACTGGAAAAACTCTATCTCAAATCTGAAAGATATGAGATTGCTGGAGAGATTATTTTCGAGGTTGGCAGAAATAACCTAAAGGCGACTAATGTTCCGATAAAAGTGCCTATATATGTAAAAGGTGTTGGAGTTATAGATGGTTTCAAGAACTTCATGTTTCTTATGCACAGACGCGAGAGGAATTGGAGAAGCTATATTGAAGATATAAAATACGTGCTGAGGAAGAAGTTGTAGTTCTTTTATTGATAATTGAAACTAAGCACCAGACTTTTCCAGCAATTTTCTTATTCCTTCTACCAGTTCTATTCTGGGGCCCCATCCCATAGCGTGCTTTATTTTGGTGATGTCTGCCTTGCTTCTTTTGACTTCGTTATCTCGAGGCATGGCGAATTTGATATTTGGCTTATTGTTTGCAAGCTTATGTATTATTTCTATAACATCCAGCAGCGAAGTCTCTAAACCTGTTCCTACATTGTATATGCCTGATTTTTTTAGTCCCATGATCATTGCATTAACAACGTCTGCGACATAAATATAATCTCTTGTCTGCAAACCAGTACCGAATACTGTTATGTCCTCGTATTTTGGTATTTTCTTGCAGAAGATATTTATGACACTTTTTCCTTTTGGGCCATATGCGTTGAATATTCTTAATATAAGCGAGTCTTCTGGGCATGCCTTCTCTGCCTTAAGCTTGCTTCTGCCATACTGGGAAATGGGGCTGCATTTGCTGTCTTCTTTAGCAACTGAACTTCCGTAAACAGCTGATGATGAGGCAAAAATAATTTTTGCATTTATGGCTTCTGCAACTGAGAAGACACTTTTAGAACCGATGAAGTTTACCTGGTAATCTGTTTCTTCTGCTTCTGATCTCACGTCTGTAAGGGCTGCGAGATGAAAAACTGTTTCGCAGCCTCTTATTGATTTTTTGACATCATCTAAATCTCGAACATCGCCAACTACTAATTTAGCTGCTGGATTAAGGTATTCTTTTTTTCCGCTTGATAAGTTATCAAGCACTACAACCTCATGGTTTAAGGTGATTAGTTTATCTATCAGGTGATAACCGATAAAGCCGCATCCGCCTGTAACGAGGATTTTCATAAGGAAATTAATAGTAAGGAAAATTTAAGAAGATTCAACTTGGTCTAGAGAATAGAGCAAACGTAGAAGTTCGGTTCGGAGCGCTATATTTGTAATCCCTTGATAATAGTAAAATTTATAAAGTTATGATTTATCCCTAATCCTATGAATAAAGAAATTGAGAATAGTACATGGGATGAAGAAGGTATTGGAATATTAAATGAGTATGAAGAAAGCAGAAATCTCGTTTTAAGAGCTACAAGACGGCTATTTCTAGATTTTTATAATCAAAACTTTCAAGGTAATGAAAGAGTTTTAGAAGTTGGGAGTGGAACTGGTTTTTTAAGAAGAAATTGGCCTGAAAAATTTCACGGAGACTGGATTCAACTAGACTCACAGCCTACATTTTTGGAAGAGG
>CAIKBN010000063.1 GCA_903825675.1 uncultured archaeon | reverse complement strand
TGAGGATGCGGTTGAGGCAATATTGCAGGTACAGGAAGCCGAACCTGAGGAAGAAGAGCCTAACAAGGAGATAAAGGACAAGGTGCTTGGTCTTATATCAGAGCTTGATAAAGGCGATGGCTGCGATTACAGCATGCTTATGGAAAAAAGCGGCCTTGCAGAAGACTTATTAGACAGCATAATAAATGATATATTATCAGAGGGACTTTGCTTTGAGCCAAGGCCAGGCAAGATCAAGAGGTTATAACAATGGAAAGAAAGGCTTGCTTTAACAAGAAGATAAATGAAGGAGACTGCCCGTGCAGCGAAACAGACTGTGAAAGACACGGCATCTGCTGCGAGTGCATAAGATATCACATAAGGCATGGCAGCTTGCCTGCGTGCATCAGATAAATTTATATAATCTTTGGTAAAACTAATATTTGGTAACTATTTTAAATTCTCACTAAAAATAGCTGGTTTAAACTAATAGATGATGTGGAGAATTTGAAAGAAATCCATAAAATATTAAAGGGGATTTCATGTCAAGATTAAAGACCGCAAAAGGCATTATTTCAACATTATGGCAGATGACCAAGGAAGACTGGAAGCTAATGGATCACAAGCTGATAAGAATATTAACCGGAGTTATAGGCTTTGCCATAGCTACACTGTTCTGGTATCTGTTCTTTAGGAACATAACACCGTTCTAAGGTGATATAATTTATGCAGATGACAACATTAGATAAGGAAGTAGGACAAGGCGTTAGCAGGCATCCTAGGCCAATATTGGTTTATGATCCCCGAGCTAATCCAAAATTTCTTCTATACACGAAAGATGAGGCTAGTCAGGCTTATGTTTCATCATATGGTAAACAGTTTGATACTGTAAAAAAGCCTTATGCAGTCATATAAGTCTGGCACGAGCTGAAGATTTATTGCTTCTTTTGGTGTTATCCATTTGAAGTCCGTATGCTCTGATGCTCTTATTTTTATATCTGCTTTTTCAGGCAGGCTTGCATGAAAGATATGATAAATAAAATCATATTCAGGGTATCTTACATAGACCTTTCTGAAATATCTTATTTCATCTTTTTTCAGTTTTATTCCAGTTTCTTCACGGAGTTCCCGCAAAATGGCTTTTTCCGGTGTTTCATTGCTTTCTATCTTGCCTGTTGGAATGCCCCATTTCAGGCCCTGCGGCTTATTTTCATGCCTGTGGAGCAGTACAATTTTGCCATCATGTTCGCAGAAACATCCTGCTGCTGAGAACTTGGGATTAAAGTTCTTTGGCGCTTCTTCGTGAATCATAAATGATCTTTGATTATTTTTAGATCTTTTCCTATTTCCATATAGGCCCATGCCCAGATAACTGCTTCAAAGGCGCGGATCAAGTCAGAATTGCGAGATGCATTATCATGCATCATACTCTTATTTAGGAAGTGTTCACTGTCTGAGATATACGCATCTATATTTTTTAGGAAATCTTTTTTGGAGCATGCGACAAGTTTCTTTCTTTCGACAATTATTTTGTTCAGCCATTTTTCTGTTTCTTTTTTCAGATCTTGTTCGATTGCCATAGTTTCAGCGCCTCTTCTTCCTTGAAGTTGAGCTTGCTTAGTACTATAAGAACAGCTGGTGTTGCTTCTAGTTGCTTATCCCCTTTTAGATTGGAAGGAAGGTCGTATTTTATTACTGATTCACCGCCTAAGCAGCAGCAGGCAATTATTTTTTCATCTTTTTTTACAGCGCGATGCCCGAGCAATAAACCTACGGCCTCTTTTACTGTCATTTGCTTGTCTTCTTTGATATCTAAAAGCACGAGACTGTGCAGCTCATTTTTCTTATTAAACTTAATTGTATCATAAGGGCTTTTTGGGTCATAATTACCTTCAGGATATACAAGGGTTGTTGACCTACCGAATTTGTATAGAATAAGGCCAGTTTCTGCTATGGCTGTAAAAATGGAAGAAGCATGGATGACCTGAAAAGCAATGCCGTGTTTTTTAGCTTCTATAAGCAGTTCAATGTGTGTTGTAGCAGTTAGTGGGTCGCCTGGAACAAGGAAGGCCGTGTTTTTAGTTTTGGCTTCTTCTACTAAAAAATCAGTTTCTGCTTTTTCTCTTTTCAATATATGGATTTCCTTTTCAATCATATCCTCCAGTCTGTTGAGGCTGCCATGCCATTTGTTGGTATAAAGCTCGCAGTAGACGGAACTGCAACTTTTCATGGCCTCTATTGCTTTCAGCGAGATGTCTTTTTCGTCATTCAAACCAAGACCGATAAGATAAAGCATAAAAATCACTGCAATTTTTTTGCAAGAACTCTTTTTATTATCTCAGCTGCTAGGAAACCGGATTTGCTCGGCAGCTTGTCATCAGCTATTTCAGTTATATCTAGCGAGCTGCACGGAATTTTTTCTATTATTTTAAGGATTTCTTCTGGTTTGGCAGTGCCCTCAGGCAGGCCTGTTTCTACATAGCTCGGATCAAAAACATCTACATCTATTGTAAGATGAACAGGCTTTTCTAATTTTATATTTTTCTTTTTTAAAAATTGATTAAGGGCAAAGGATTGGATATTGTGATTATCTTCAATGAATTTTTTTTCATCCTTACTAAGGGATTGAACACCGATCTGAATTATCTTTGCAAGCTTTGATGCGTGGTATGCCCATGTTTGATGAGTGAACTTGTTTTCCAGATAGTCTTTTCTGAGGTCTGCATGTGCATCCAACTGCACGACTGTTTTTGGTTTCAATGCTTCTGTAATTGGCAGGGTTATTGAGTGTTCGCCTCCTATGAAAATCAGGAAGG